>NZ_LWGE01001313.1:0-4302 GCF_001635315.1 Oleiphilus sp. HI0123 | reverse complement strand
CAGGCGGTTTATTGGATCTAAAACTGGGTCTTATCTATAACATCAATGATACATACTCTATACAAAGTAGCATTGGTTATCACTTTGATGCCTTATTAGCCGAAAACGGTGATGGTGACTTCACGCGCATTCCAGTCGAACTATTAGGCTTCTATAATTATGATAAGCACCGTTTTGGTGGAGGATTGACTTTACATACCAGCCCAGAATTTGAAGCAGAATCAGATGATATTGGGCTTGACGAGAATGCTGAATTCGAAGATGCCAGCGGCTTAGTTATAGAGTACGGATATAAGACTTCTGATAGTGCAGTCATTGCTTTAAGGTACGTCGATATAAACTACGAAGTAACAAAGTACAATGGTAGCTCAGTAGACTCAGGCCCTGATTCTGACGGTAGCCACATTGGTTTATATATCTACTTTCTTTTCTAGCAGTCAAAGTTTCCGTGAGTTCAGCGGATATCAAAGGGCCTTTGAGGCCCTTTTTTTCGTCCTACATTTAGCAAGCCAACACATCTTGATCTCTTACATAGCTGCTGTAAGATGAGCAGCAATATTTTCATATAATCATTAGTTCTCGGTAAAAATACCCCCATGGACGTATCCCATATTCTTGACGGTTTGAATGACGCACAACGCAGTGCTGTTGCTGCACCTATGCAAAACTTATTGGTTCTTGCTGGAGCCGGAAGTGGCAAAACCCGAGTATTGGTACACCGAATTGCCTGGTTGATGGAAATTGAACGCTTAAGCCCTTCTTCAATTATGGCAGTGACCTTCACTAACAAAGCTGCCAAGGAAATGAGGGGCCGTATCGAGCAATTGTTGGACCTGCCTGCACGAAACCTTTGGTTTGGTACTTTCCATGGCATTGCTCACCGTTTTCTGCGCGCACATTCCAAAGAAGCAAATCTTCCGGATAACTTCCAGATCCTCGACTCCGACGACCAGCTTCGGATCGTAAAGCGAATCATGCGTGAAATGAACATCGATGAGTCGCGATGGCCGCCTAAGCAAGTTCAGTCTTTTATCAACAGTAAAAAAGATGAAGGCGTTCGCGCCGCTTATTTACCGCCGACTCATTCCCAGTTCGATCAAGTAATGGCAACGCTCTACCAACGTTATGAAGAGCAATGCCAACAGTCCGGCATGGTCGACTTCGGTGAGCTCTTACTTCGCTCTCATGAAATATGGCTGAACAACCCAGCCCTGCTTGCTCATTATCAAGATCGCTTTCGCTATATTCTGGTCGACGAATTTCAAGATACTAACACCATTCAATATGCCTGGCTTCGCGTACTCGCAGGCAACCGAATCCCCATTATGGTAGTGGGCGATGATGACCAATCTATATACGGCTGGCGTGGCGCGAAGATAGAGAACATTCAACAGTTCCAAAACGACTTTGCCCAGCCTTTAGTTATTAAGCTGGAACAAAACTATCGATCGACCTGCACTATCCTGAACGCGGCCAATGCTTTGATCTCAAACAATAGCGGACGTTTAGGAAAAGAGCTATGGACTGATGGCAGTGAAGGTGAACCGATAGACCTTTATGCCGCGTTCAACGAACAAGACGAAGGCAACTATATTGCTGACCGCATCAATGCTTGGGTGAACCAAGGCCAGCTACGTTCACAATGCGCTATTCTCTACCGCTCCAATGCACAGTCGCGTGTCATTGAAGAATTTTTAATTCGCCAGGCTGTCCCTTATCGAATTTATGGCGGCCTACGCTTCTACGATCGTCAAGAGATTCGTAATGCCCTCGCCTACTTACGTTTGGTTTATTATCGACACGATGATGCCGCCTTCGAACGAGTGGTAAACGTACCAACTCGTGGTGTTGGCAATAAGACCCTTAGCGATATTCGTGAACACGCTCGAGATCAGGGAGTGTCTCTCTGGCAGGCCTGCGTCGAACGTTTGCAGCTAGGCCTGATTAAAGGCAAGGCCAATGGCTCTCTGAATGCCTTTATCGATATGATAGATGAACTTAGTGCAGAACAAGACGAGCTAAACTTATTCCAACTCACCGAAAGAGCTATCGGGCAATCGCAGCTTAAAGAGTTTCATGCGAAAGAAAAGGGTGAAAAAGGCCAGGCCCGCATTGAAAACCTCAATGAGCTTTTATCGGCAACCAAAGATTTCGAAGCTGAAGATGACGAGCTAAGCCCATTAGCTAGCTTTATTGCCCAGGCAGCCTTGGATGCAGGCGAGCAACAAGCCGAAGAACATCAGGACTGCGTGCAACTAATGACGCTTCACTCTGCAAAAGGCCTGGAGTTCCCTTTCGTGATTCTGGCAGGTATGGAAGAAGGTCTATTCCCGCACCAGATGTCGATGGAAGAGCCTGGAAGGCTAGAAGAAGAACGCCGACTCTGTTATGTCGGAGTCACTCGCGCAATGGAGAAGTTAGTGCTCACCTATGCCGAGTCACGACGCCTGTATGGCCAAGAGAAGTTCAACCCCATGTCTCGTTTTGTACGAGAGATACCACCAGGGCTAATACAAGAAGTTCGCATAAAGAATAGCGTTTCTACACCGGTCTCCTTCAGCCAATCTTCAAGCAGCGATATGCAAGTTGGCGATTCGCAATTCCAACTAGGTCAAGTTGTTCGGCATGGCAAGTTTGGTGAAGGCACTGTACTCAATTATGAAGGCCAAGGTGCCCATGCACGTATTCAAGTTAACTTCCCAGAAGCTGGCAGTAAGTGGCTAGTTCTATCTTATGCAAAGCTTGAAGCCGTCTAGCCTTTTTAGGTGGTGACTGGAACTTGTGCATAGTAAGCAAAACGCTATTTATCAGCTACTATTAAAAGGTTTCCAGTATTATTTAATAGGACCTTTGATCACATGGCGTCGCCAGAAGAGTTACAACTAGAACAAAAATCTCGTGCACTTCAACTAAAAGAAGATGCACTAAACCGTCAAGCGACCCAGCAGCAGAAAACTGAAGAACGCATTAAAGCGCACCAAGATAGCGTTGCCAAAAAAGAGCGCGCTAACCAGTTAAAAACTCAAGACCTAATAAAACGCGAACGTAAACTTAAAGAAGACAATACACTTCTCCAACATGAGAGAGAAGCATTTAACACGGCACAGCAGGCAGCTGAGTCTCGCCGCCAACCCGCGATGATTATTCTGCCGATTATGCTTATCGCTTGTATTATTGGCGGCTATTTTGCCTACGAGCAACTTGCCAAGAAGCAGCTTCACTACAACCAAATAGCCTCCGCCTCAAAGAATATTGATAAACTCGCAAATATTCTCAGTTTGACTCAGGATGAGGTGCTTACCCAAACCACTACCTTAGCCAGTAAAAAAACTGAACTGGATAAAACCAAAGGTATGCTGTTGGAGCTAAAACAAAGCACCGACCAACTTCGAAGAGAAATACAGCTACTTAAAGGCGACCAGGAAACTAGCGCCTCGGAGAAAGCATCCCTAGTGGAGTCAGCTGATAACCTTGCACAACAACTCAGTGAACTCAAAAACCAGTTAGAAGATAAATACTTAACCATCGATATTATCGAGGCACTGGTTGATTATCAGGAAGATCACCTTGAAAACGTAAAAGGCGAACTCGCAACAAAACAAGAACTCTTAGCCAAGCATGAAGATTCGCTGAGTGAACAACAAACTCAAAGAATGAAGCTCGAGCAAGCACTGAATGAAAAAGACAGCCAACTCAAAGAAAAGAGCCAGAGCTTACAAACGGCCCAAGAGGAACTTGATCAGGCTCAGCGTCAGTTAACTGAAGCCCAACAAAAATTGAATGCTTTTACCGAAGCCATTAAAGCACCTGAAGCACCTCAAAAATAAAGATTCTATCTCTAAAAAAGGGTCTGCCTTATCTGTAGGCAGACCCTTCCACGGCTCGCTGGCGGGTTAGCACCCTCGGCCTACGGCGCTAGCCTTTCGATCGACCAACTATCATCATGCAAACGCGTATATTGGAAACGATCATGAAGTCGATTTTCACGTCCTTGCCAAAATTCGATTCGAGCCGGCACTATGCGATAGCCGCCCCATGACGAAGGTAAAGGAATCGAACCGGATTTGAATTTCTCTGCCGCTTCACGATACTTTTGTTCTAGAAAAGAACGAGACTCGATCACTTCGCTCTGATCACTACACCAAGCACCAATCTGACTGCCACGCGGCCTGGTTGCAAAATATTTCAAGGAAGCGGCACTGGATATCTTTTCACAACGTCCTTCCACCTTCACCTGACGGTTCAGTGGTAACCAGGGGAACAACATCGCTACTTGAGGGTAGGCTTTAATCTGCTGAGACT
>NZ_LWGE01001312.1:0-5448 GCF_001635315.1 Oleiphilus sp. HI0123 | reverse complement strand
TTGGTTGCCGGTGATTTTGTTAAGCCTCTAGGTAGCTTACAACGATCCTCGCAAGAAACATCCGCAGCAAGTGGTGCGACAGAGGCTCCGAGCGCAGAACAAGGTACAGTTGGAATCGACGATACGCTACTCGATATATTCAGAAACGAGGCCACTTCTCATGTCGCAACTGTCCTAGAATTTGTTGATCGTGCAGCGAATGACAGTATCGATATTGATGATGATTTATCTAGAGCGCTTCATACACTCAAAGGCAGTGCAAACACAGCTAATATAAGACCGATTGCGGAGATCGCAGTACCCGTTGAACAATTTATCAAGGAAGCACGTGCTAATAACATTCAGGCTGATCAAGATATAGCCTCGATGTTATCGGATGCTATGCATTTTATTCAACAAGGCATCTCACAACTTGATAACAATCCCGATGGGCAACTTTCAGGTACGGATGAGTTTCTCTCTGGCCTTAAATCACTCCAGTCCAAAGTATTTAGCGCACAAAGTGATGAACTCCAGTCGCTTGAAGAAGCCTCACAAGATCCGCAGATTATCAATATCTTCCTCACCGAAGGTCTGGATATATTGCTGGATGCTGAAAGTATTCTTAACCAATGGGAACACAGCCCTGTATCCGTTAACGAGCTAACTAAACTTTACGGCGAAGTAAAAACACTCCACCGAGGCGCCAAGGTTGCCGGGCTTGAAAACATTGCAGAACTCTGTGAATGCCTGGAAAGCTGCTACGGCAGTATTGATATCGAAAATGATAGACCTAGCCCGGTTTTTGTTAATGATATCAAACGTGGTCACGAAGCATTGATCGATATGATGGATCAACTAGCAGCGGGTTTAACTCTAAACCTTGATAACAAGCTGCTTGCGGAATTACGCGAACATATTGCTGACCATAGCCATGTTATTGAAGATAGTCCGGTAGAAAGTCAAAGTGTATCAACTCAAGAAGATAGCTTAAACGAGAAGCTCGACCAGCTAGAGAAAGAGTTGGATGACGTATTACCTACCTACTCCGCTACCACAGATGAAGTGGAGGAAGAAGCAAGCGTTGAACTCGACGATGAAGCCATTATGGATGCCGATTTGGCTGAAATATTCCTCGAGGAAGCTAATGAGCTAGTCAATGGAATCAACCCTGCACTAGACAAACTTAAACAACAACCAGGTAATGAACACGTTATCCTGCAATTACAACGAGACATGCATACACTCAAAGGTGGTGCACGTTTGGCAGGCTTCGAAGCGGTTGGCGATTTAAGTGATATCCTTGAGAAACTATTTGAAAAACTAATCGATTACAAAGCTGATGCCTCCAGCCTGATGTTATCGCTACTTGAAGAGTCTTCGCAGGCTCTAGAAGCAATGCTTAAGTCTATCCAGGCTTTGCAACCTTGCCAGCCTCAAGATGAGCTGGTCACGAATATCACTTCAATTGTTGATGATTTGCGTGTTAACACCCCACTTGTTGAAGAAGATATCGCTCCAGAAAATGAACAGCCCTCTGAATCACAAACGACAAGTCCTAGCCAGGTCTTATTAGACTTGGATCCGGAATTAGCCGAGATATTTTTAGAAGAAGCCCAAGAAATAATCGACAGTTCTGGCGAACTATTGCACCAATGGGAATCCGACGTCTTTAATATCGAGGTTGTTGGCGAGCTACAGCGTGAATTGCACACCCTTAAAGGCGGTGCTCGAATGGCCGAAATCAACCCTATTGGTGATCTTGCACACGAACTGGAAACCTTATTCGAGTCTATTGTTAATAAGCAGCTTGATGCGACACAAGACATGACGGCTCTTTGCTTAAGCTGTCATGATGCCTTAGCTAATATGGTTGAAGCGGTTCAACAAGGTTCAGCTATCAATGGCGCAGATGAACTTCTCAATAAGATCAAGCAAGTCACCACTGGCTCACCAGTAGAGACTTCTGAGCCAGAAGAACTTGAAATCAAAAGCCCTGTTGAAACACCGGTTGAAGAGCCTGAAAGCATTGAAGTCAGTGCGCCTACAACCATAGATGAAGATGATCTTGAAGCAGACCTACTTCCCTTATTTATAGACGAAAGCAAGGATATTCTTTCTGCTGCTGCCGAGTATTTGGAGCACTGGCGCGAGGATGAAGACTTCATCGAAGGTATTGTTGAGTTACAAAGGGAAATGCATACCCTGAAAGGGGGAGCGAGACTTGCTGACGTTGACCCGATCGGCGACTTAGCTGAAGCCGTCAACACTCGTTTAGAGCAGATGATAGACGGTCAACTAAATGACCCTGAAGGCTTGTACCATGCAATCACTAAAGCATACCAAGAATTCACCGAAATGCTTGAATGCTTGATTCACGGAGAAGAATTAAAGCCTGCGCCTGAATTAATTGCTGAAGTGAATAAAGCGGGACTTAAAAGCGAAGTATCCAGTCCTTCCGAAACCGCAGCACCTATCGCAACATCTACGCTAGCACAAGCATTAGGCGACGATGTCGACCTAGAAGTGTTGGAGCTATTTGTCGAAGAAGCGCGCGAGCTAATCGAAGCGCTAGAAGAACAAATTTCCGAGTGGTCTAAGTCACCAAAAGAAGAAACGCCAAATTTAGAAATTCAACGCATACTTCATACCTTGAAGGGTGGAGCCAGACTTTCAAATTTGGCTAAATTAGCTGATGAGAGTCATGACTTGGAATCTCGTTTGCTCAAAGCTCAATCAAATAAGGAAGCATTTGAAGGAGCCCTTAAGGATTCTGTACTTAAGAGCCAGGATGAACTCCTGAAACTTGTCGATGAACTAGAAGCTCTAGCTTCAGGTGACGCACTAACTGAAGAACATGCAACACCTTCTAACACTAGCGAAACACCTAAAGCTGAACCAAGCAAAGCAGCCACGCCAAGTAAATCTATCGCTGCTGAAGAAACCGTCAAAGCAGCAAGACAAGCACCTGCGAAGAAAACCAAAACCTCTGACAAGCAAACACCAGCCGAGAATATTCAAGCAGTCCAAAAAGTGGCACCTCAAGAAACGATCCGTGTTTCTGCCAGCCTACTCGACTCCCTGGTTAACCTTGCAGGTGAGACCAGTATCTCGCGCGGTCGCTTGGAACAACAAATTAGTGACTTTGGCTTCACGCTGGAAGAAATGTCGGCAACCATTGAACGTCTACGTGAACAGCTTCGTCGTATGGATATGGAAACCGAAGCTCAAGTACTGTTCAGAGCCGAAAAAGAAGGTCTGAAAGCTCCCGACTATGAAGACTTCGATCCGCTTGAAATGGACAGATACTCTTCGATTCAGCAGCTTTCGCGAGCCTTAACGGAGTCAACATCAGACCTTCAGGACCTTCGAGATACCTTGTCTGACCGTTCACGAGATGCCGAGACTTTATTATTACAGCAATCCCGTATTAACTCAGAACTGCAAGAAGGCTTGATGAAAACACGGATGATACCGTTTTCATCAATTGTTCCAAGACTACGCCGTATCGTTCGCCAAATTGGTGGCGAGCTAGGTAAGCAAGTCGATTTTGATGCACTGAATACCGAAGGTGAAATGGATCGTTCCGTATTGGAAAGAATGGTCGCTCCGCTTGAACACATGTTACGTAACGCCCTCGATCATGGTATTGAAACTGTTAACGAGCGTAAAAAAGCTGGCAAACCAGAGAGTGGCACAATCACACTCTCTCTAATGCGTGAAGGCGGAAATATTGTCTTGAAGATGAAGGACGATGGCGCTGGAATTAACGACAAAGTTGTTCTAGATAAAGCGATAAAACAAGGGCTTGTACCCAAAAACACGAAACCTAGCCGCCATGAAATTATGCAATTTATCATGCACCAGGGTTTCAGTACGGCAGAAAAAGTGACGCAGATTTCCGGTCGAGGTGTCGGCATGGACGTTGTAGCCAGTGAAATCAAGCAAATGGGCGGCAGCATTGAAATCAATTCTGAGTTTGGTCACGGTACCGAGTTTGCTATTCGTCTACCCTTTACGGTATCCGTTAACCGAGCGCTGATGGTAAACATTGGTGAAGACTTCTACGCCATTCCTCTGAATACTATTGAAGGTATTGTTCGAGTCAGCCCTTATGAGCTGGAAGAATACTATAAACCTGATGCACCAATGTATGAATACGCTGGTCGCGAGTATCAGCTACAGTACCTAGGTAAACTACTACACAGCAGTCATCACCCTAAATTGCAGGGGCAACCACTACCGCTACCCGTCATTCTGGTTAGAGGAAGTGACAAGCCTATGGCGCTACAGGTTGATAGCTTGATGGGCAGCCGTGAGATCGTTGTAAAAAGTCTTGGGCCTCAATTTGCCAATGTTCATGGAGCTTCTGGAGCAACTATTCTCGGTGACGGTAGCGTTGTCGTGATTCTTGACCTTCCTGCGCTCATTCGAGACGACATGGCAGGCATACTCGATTCTCTAAGTTCTAATGAAGATAACATTATTAAAGAGAAGCAAACGAAGACTGTCATGGTGGTCGATGACTCGGTTACTGTTAGGAAGGTTACCACGCGCTTGCTTGAACGAAATGGCTACGAAGTTATTACCGCGAAGGATGGTGTTGACGCTATAGCAACACTACAAGATCATAAACCTGATGTAATGCTTCTCGATATCGAAATGCCACGTATGGACGGTTTTGAGGTTGCAACACTGGTACGGCATGACGAACGCTTGAAAGATGTGCCAATCATCATGATTACCTCCCGAACCGGCCAAAAGCACAAAGAACGGGCACTTTCTATCGGTGTGAATGAATATCTTGGTAAGCCTTTCCAGGAACATGATTTACTGGAAAATATTGAGCGGTTCATTGGCTAAATGAATGTGCCGGAAGCGAGACCTAAGATCGGTGTCATATCGGATTGTGCCTTACAAAGGCACGTTCTGAGCAAAGCACTCAACGCTTTTGGCTTAAACCCTGTTATCAGTTGTGAGCCCGATATGCTTGCACAGCAACAAAGTGAAAAACTCGATCAGATCCAATGCTGGATTTTAGCTTTGCAAGAAGATACTTTTGAGTCGGTAGCGTTAGATGACATCATTGACCAAGCAGACAATATTCCTGTGCTCTTTGGTTTGGATAAAGCCCCAGGAAAACACGATGAGCAATATATTTCGTGGGAACGACGACTAGTCAGTAAACTAGAAGAGCATCTTGGTTGCATTGATATTCTAGAATCAGAAGACTCTATACTCGCTCTAGACTCCCAGGCCACCAATCACGTCGCAATAGATAAAGCTCAGTCTAAGCCCGTTTTCAGCCAGCCTTCAGACATCGAAAAGGCACCCAGACTGTCTCATCCGCCATCTAAAGACGTTTGGGTTCTAGCAGNCTCACTCGGTGGTCCTGCAGCGGTGAAAGAGTTCCTGGATGAAATTCCATCTACGATCAGAGCCGGCTTTCTTTATGCTCAGCATGTCGAT
>NZ_LWGE01001311.1:0-6244 GCF_001635315.1 Oleiphilus sp. HI0123 | reverse complement strand
TGCAGCAGAGGTTTCTGAGGCACCTGTTATACTGGATGAATATGCGAATACTAGCTCGGCCGGTTCTGTGATTGCATTTCATAAGCATCGATCAGAACTCGAAACCGGTGATTATGGTGTACTTTGCTCTTTCGGTGCAGGCTATTCTGTTGGTAATATAATCCTAAAGAAACTATAACAACTAAAAAGTAAGCAGAACTATAATAAGAGATTAAGTATGCGCTTTTGTTACCACGCTCTAATTTTATTATTTCTAAGTACCTTTACGCTTAATGCATTCGCTAATGATGAAGCAGAAGAGCCTTATTATGACCCTAGATACGCAGAAATAGATCCTTATGAGTCATTTAATCGAAGCATGTTCGTATTGAATGATAATTTGGATGAGTATCTCGCCACTCCCTTGGCAAAGCTTTACAGATTTGTAACGCCCGGTTTTGTCGATAAAGGTGTTACCAACTTTTTTGGCAACCTCAATGATGTCGAAACCTTTGTTAACTCTTTGCTGCAGGCTAAGTTTCACAACGCGGTTGTTTCTCTTAACCGAGTTATCTACAACACTGTTTTTGGCATAGGCGGCTTGTTTGATGTTGCGACCTCATTTGGCCTGGAAGCCAGCGATGAAGATTTTGGACAAACACTTGGTTATTGGGGTTATGAAGAGTCTACCTATCTTGTGTTACCTGTTCTAGGGCCATCTACCGTCAGAGACTTTAGCGGACAAATAGTAGATTACGTTGCCGACCCGGTTGACTATCTTGTCGAATTCTCAACTGAAGAAAGTATTGCTCTAAAGGCTGTTGATTTAATAGATACACGAGCAGACCTGCTAGCTGCGAACAACTTATTATTCAAAGAAGACCGCTACGCCTTCTTCAGGAGTGCCTATTTGCAAAATCGAAACTTCCTTATTAAAGATGGCGAAGTAGAAGACCCGTTCGCTGATGATGAAGATTTTGATTACGAGGACTTCTAATATCAGGCTTATTTAACATAAGTTCACAGGGCTTAATACAAGTTCAATATATCTGCAGAAAAAAATAACCTATAGTTGATTGATGGGATAAAAGATAAAATCAACTATATGGCTCGCTTTAAGATGCACACCACGATAAAAAAAGAAAAACAAAGAATGTCGCAGGCTACCTCATTCCTTGAATGGAAGGACGCCGCTCAAACACTCGACTCCATGCAACATAATGATGCCTGGAAAGACAATATTGCTTCTGATGTATATAACTACGAACTTATTTCTGATCGACTCTGTCTTTTAAGAGAGCACAAGCAAAATGGTGATCTCACCGCTTTGTATCGAGACATTCGCGAAGGCTTGCATCATGACCTTGGCAATATGGGTGACATACGCCTTTATAACCAATGCTATTACGGCACCAAAACACTCATTGAAGAATACGTTGAAGAAGTTTGCGATTGCCTTTCCTATCTTTGCGATAGGCAAACCTCTGATATGCCATCAAATAAAAAGTTAGATTTTTTTAAAGATGTACTTTTATCCTTCGGTCGCCCCGCATTATTGCTAAGTGGCGGCGCTTCCTTAGGAGTCTTCCATATCGGTGTTGTAAAGGCCCTGTGGGAGCATGGCTTATTGCCAGATGTCGTAACTGGCTCAAGCGCCGGTTCTATCATTGCTGCCGCCTTAGGGACGCATACCGATGACGAACTACCTTCCTTGTTTGACCCTAATACCCATAATATGAAAGCCTGGAAGTGGATGGGCCTATTGAATGGTATTAAAGGCAAAGGCTTTATGGATCAGCGTCAGCTGCAAGACTATATTCGTAGTTATGTAGGTGAATACACGATGCAAGAGGCCTACGAGAAGACGGGGCGGAGTATTAATATCACTGTTTCGCCTGTCCAGGCTCATCAAAAGGCTAGATTATTGTCAGGTTACACATCTCCATACATGCTAACGTGGAGTGCATCGTTAGCGTCTTGCGCAGTTCCAGGAATTTTCCCCCCGGTTAAACTGCTTAAGAAAGATGAACATGGACACAACGTACCGTATATGCCCCGCTTACGCTGGGTTGATGGCAGCATGGTTAGCGACTTGCCAATCGAGCGCCTAATGCACCTCTACGATGTTAATTATTCTATCGTAAGTCAAACCAATCCTCATGTAGTGCCTTTGCTGGAACGAACAAAAGGGCTGTCTAGTAATCGTTTCTTAAAATTACCCCTAGCGCTTGTTAAAGCCGAAGCAAAATTTCATGGCCAGGCAGTGAGTGACTATATAAGAACTCATACCAAATCTGAGATGCTTCGACAAGTTTCTGGTCATGCTTATTCTATGATGTCTCAGAATTATTATGGCGACGTCACTGTTGCTCCAAATTACAAGCTTGGGCACTATATGAAGCTGCTTAGCAATCCCGATACGAAATTCATGAAGGAGTTAATGCTTCAGGGTGAGCGCGCGACATGGCCTAAATTAGCGATGATTCGTACACATTCCAAAATAAGCAAGACACTCGAGAGCTGCATTTCCCGCTTAAAGACTGATGTTAGAACGCATCGTGGGAGCCTTAGTTTAATTGATGATCATAAGGCAATCCGTTAGCGAGTGTAAGGACTTGCTTTTGGCGAGCCCTGTCTTTAAGCTTTGCGTTTGCTACCAAGCTAAACTTCGCAACTACGCTAAGCTGACGTCATGTATCAGGACTTTTTTGGTCTTAAAGAACTACCTTTTTCTATAGCGCCTGATCCCAGGTATCTATATATGAGTGAACGTCATAGAGAGGCGCTTGCTCATCTTTTATATGGTGTATCCGGGCAGGGCGGTTTTGTTGTTCTTACAGGTGAAGTTGGAACAGGAAAGACGACAATTTGCCGTTGTTTTTTAAATCAGATTCCAAAAAATACCGACGTAGCATTCATCATAAATCCGAAGCTCTCGGCACGTGAGCTTATGGCATCAATATGTGATGAGCTTGGAATAGCGTACCCCGATTCAGCATCAATTAAAGTCTTAAATGACCTAATTAACAGCTACCTGCTTGATGCACACGCTAACAATCGCCACACCGTACTCATTATCGATGAAGCTCAAAACCTTAGAGTTGATGTACTAGAGCAGCTGCGCTTGCTTACTAACCTTGAAACATCTGAAAAGAAATTACTTCAGATAATTTTGCTTGGGCAACCCGAATTAAGGGAAGTGCTAGCTCAGAATGATTTAAGGCAGCTCGCTCAAAGAATCACTGCAAGATACCACCTGTGTGAGCTGAGTAAAGTTGAAGTTGGTGCTTATGTTAATTGTAGATTATCGGTTGCGGGGCGACGCGGGCGTTTATTTAATCAAAAAGCAATAAAAACTCTTTTTAACTTGAGTGGTGGCGTACCGCGATTAATTAATCTTATTTGCGACCGCGCCTTGCTCGGTGCTTATGCAATGCAAGAGGATGTTATTGATGCAAAACATATTAAGAGCGCATACGCGGAAATACAGGGGCCAAAGTTTAAGCAGCCACTAAAACTAAGTTCGTCAATCAAAAGGGGGATAATTGCTGTCCTGCTAACAATAATTGCCAGTATTGGAGTATTTGCTTTGGACAAGCGATACGACAACAGAATAGCTGAGCTGGAAAGTATAATCTCTTCTTCCAAAACAGAGCCCGAGCTGCACCCAGCCTCAGTAAAACAAATCACTCCTGAAGAGGGCGACGACTCCAAGGCTATATCAGAAAGCGGTACTTCAGCAGAAGAAGTGGCAGATTTACAGCAATTTTCAACTACGGAAAAAAGCCCCGCTAAGGCTCCTTATGCTGATAACTCATCAATACAGATCCCGATCATTAACGACCTATCTTCTCTCAAAACCCAGAAAGATGATCGATATCATGCATATCGCATGATTTTAGAGCGTTGGGGAATCGACTATCCTTTAGCCCCCTTTATGCTGGCCTGTGATTACGCCGAAATGTACGGTCTTAAGTGCTTGCATAAAAATGGTAATTGGCGCTCGTTACTAAAGTTAGACCGACCCGCGGTGTTAACCCTAGTCAATGACTATGGCGAGTCGCTATATATCGCAATACTGGGGGTTGAAGGTAGTGATGCCTTGGTTTCACATAAGAATGAGAAGTATTGGGTTTCTCTTGACGAAGTTGATCGCTACTGGTTTGGGGAGTACTCAATTGTTTGGAAGGTTCCTCCTTACAAATCGAATCTCGTAATGCCAGGACAGAAAAAAGAAGAGGCATGGTTGAGGAAAAGCTTGTCTCGACTCAGTCAGTATAAAGCCAATAAAAGCGAACCAATTGAAGACCAGATTAAGCGCTTTCAAGCCAGCTCAGGCCTTGTGCCTGACGGCATCGCGGGCAGCATGACGCTGATTCATATAAATTCGCGCCTTAACTTAGGCGTCCCTCGACTTATGGGGGCGAATTAGCATGTCATACATTTTAGACGCCTTGAAAAGGTCAGAACAGGATAGGCATCAAGAGAAGGTTTCTTCGATTAATAACGATATGATGGTAATGCCAAGGAATATGTCGCGACAGCCTCTTTGGCCTTACCTCCTAATATTTGTCCTTTTACTTAATGCAGGTGCGTTGATATTTTATTTTCTAGGCAGCAATTCTACTGATGAGAGTGGAAGCTCTGAAAATAGCCTGTTAACTGACAATAAAGCACTCTCCTCGACTGAGCCGGACATTAAGGATACTGGCCGTAAAACCAAGGCACTTCCATCCCATCTCATTGATAAAGCACCCATTCAAGCAAAGCCTCTTCCTATTCTAAAGGATGACTTTTCCGATAAACGCTCTGCTAAGGAGGATAAAGAGCCAGTCGAAGCTGACGATGTTATCCGACCTAAAGCGGGTGTTAAGCGCATCAGCCCGCCGCTTGCCGAGCCTTATTCCGAAGCAGCCCCGGTTTCTAAAGCTGTCGAGGAAAAAATATTGCCGACAAGTGTGAACGACGAGAGCGATAGAAGCAAACAAATTAGTAGTGCACCAAATGCATTTTCAGACCTTCCTCTACTAAGTGAAATGAATATTAGCTTTCAAAGGGGGGTTCCGACAATAGAATTTAGCAGTCATATCTACTCTTCAGAACCGAGCGCACGAAGAGCCATGATTAATAATTTGTACTTAAGGGAAGGGGATGGTTTCTCTGGCTTAGTCATTAGAGAAATTGGAGAGTTTTATCTTGCGCTAGACAAGCAAGGAACCATCTTCAAAATACCGGTATTGCGCGACTGGCAAGCGCCATAGAACGTTAGCGCCGCAATATGGCTAGCCATCGCCAGACATTCAATACACTTGCTAGAGTTGCCGCGACGTAAGTCATTGCAGCAGCTTTAAGAATCTTACGGCAAGGCTCGATTTGATCATCTTGCAGATAGTTACCTTCGGTAATTATCGGAAGTGCCTTGTTAAAACTTGCATCCCACTCCATAGGCAATATTACTAATTGAAGTGCCACTGAAATAAAAACAGCACAAAGCCCGCATAGTAAGCTAATAATTCCGAGTTGTGGTACCTTAAAAATAACAACAAGAACCGGAATAATCCCAAGCATTGCGATCGCAGCCTTTTCTATCAATAATGCTATCGGGGTGTACCGCTCTCTTAGTCTGACTATCTTTTCATTCCTATGATACTGAAGCGCATGGCCAAATTCATGGCATGCGATAGCGACTGCGCTAATAGAGCGCCCATCGTAGATGTATTTGGATAGCCTAATCGTAGACTCATGTGGAGAGAAATGATCTTGCCCGTCAGGGCATTCTTCAACCTTAAGGTCTACTAGCTCGAATCTTTTAGATAAGTGTTTTACTAACTCAGCACCGGTACCAGGAATATCAGGTAAATCTTGAGCATATTTTTTTATGGTGTATTTAACCCATATACCTGGCGTAATGAGTACAAATAGAATGAGGGCAATTAAAATATAAATCATAAGGCGAGTGTAGCTTGTTGCTAAACCAAAAAAAAGCCCGCTTAATCGCGAGCTTTATAAGGCAACCTGAGCTTTGTTAGGACAAAGCCTTAACCGTTTAGCCTCTTTTCAATTTCAATATACTTAATAACAGCATCTTCAGGAAACATGAGCTCGCTTCCTTGTTTAACGCTTTTAATTAAGCTCTCGCGGGCATAGCGTTTCACCGTAACTTCGGTTTTTCCCATCATTGCGCTTGCTTCAGCGAGTGTTAGTAACTTTTCTCCGCCTGACATACTTTGCTCCAAATAATATTAGTCGTAAAAAATCGAATATG
>NZ_LWGE01001310.1:0-2696 GCF_001635315.1 Oleiphilus sp. HI0123 | reverse complement strand
GGTTATAAATCTTTGGTTTTTGAAGGTATTTTAGTAGAGCAGCATACCTTGGATTAAAGCGTATTACAGTATTTTGGATGGCTATGGATTGTTAGGGTGAGTGACTAATTGCGAATTCTATAATAGCCATTTATTCAGACTCTCGACTATACTGATGACAGTCTTAACTGTAACAACGACAAATAACAATAATAAATGCAATAGAGGGTCGTTATGGATCAAGAGGTCCTGGAGAAATTATTACGCGCTCAGCAATCGATTACCGAAATGGTTTCGTCGGGCGCGTCTCTACCAGAGTGCTTGGAAGAAATCTGTAGTTCAATCGAGCAGGCCTTGGCAAGCAAGGCCGGCAAGAGCTCGATTCTTTTATTGAAAGGGAACAACTTACACCACGGCGCAGCACCGAGTTTGCCTAAGGCATATTGTGACGCTGTTAATGGTGTCGAAATAGGCGAAAGCGTTGGCTCTTGCGGCACGGCTGCGTTTACTAAGCGGCAGGTGATTGTTGCCGATATCGCTACAGACCCCTTGTGGGCGGACTTTAAAGGCCTTGCTTTACCTCACAACCTAGTCGCTTGTTGGTCGACGCCCATTGTCTCTTCAACAGGTGAGGTTTTGGGCACCTTTGCTATTTATTACCCCGAGATTCGCTTCCCTGAACCTGAAGACCTTGAGTTAATTGATCACTTCACTGGCTTATCTCGTATAGCAATTGAAAGAGAGTATTCAATGCAGCGTGAACAAGTCTTGAATGCCCAGCTAAAAACATCCAACGAAAAGCTCAAAGCTTTTATCTCCGTCATTCCCGATTTGGGCCTCATTCTCGATGAAGAAGGTAATTATATCGATATCTATGGTGGCAATGGTGAGCTACTGGTTGTCAATAGTTCAGAACTTATCGGTAAAAATATACGAGAAGTGATTGATTGTGATACCGCTGTTCAGCTGACTTCTGCTATTAGGCGGGCGCTCGAGTATTCAGAGCTGGAATTTCTTGAATATACTCTAGAAGTGAAGGGGGGACGCAGGGTCTTTGAAGGGCGAATCTGTCCGATCAATCATTACTTGCCTGAGCAGCCAGAAAAAAAGCATGTTCTGTGGATCGCCCGAGATATTACCGAAAAAAAGCAGGCAGAAGAAAATATTGAGAGGCTGGCTTACTATGATCCATTAACAGGCTTGCCGAACCGTAGAATGTTTAATGATTATCTTGATTGCACGGTAGATAAAATTGCTCGCTATGATTTAATCGGCGCATTGCTATTTATGGACCTGGATAATTTTAAACGAATTAACGACTCGCTGGGCCACACGGTCGGTGATCAGTTACTGGTCAAGATCGCTGACAATCTGAAACCATTCATTGGGCCCCAAACAAATTTATCGCGCCTAGGGGGTGATGAGTTTGTCGTCTTACTAGAGTCTAAGTCTAAAAATATTGATAACGTGCATCGTGAAGCAAGTAAGCTGGCTGAAAGTTTATTAGACGTGTTCTCGCAAACCTTGACTCTTCAGGACGCTCACTATGCCGTGCGTGCGAGTATTGGTATTTGTTTGATCCATGAAAAAGCAGTTTCCGCCAGTGAAATTTTGAAACGTGCTGACTCCGCGATGTATAAAGCCAAAAAGGCAGGTGGTAACCGCTACGCATTCTTTGACCCTGAGTTGCAAAGAATGGCTGACCTTCAATTAAGAATTGAGCGTGATATTGAAGCAGCGATATCAAAGAATGAGTTTGAAGCTTACTTTCAGCCCCAGTTGGATATGGGGGGAGCCTTAGTAGGAGCAGAAGCTCTGGTACGCTGGATTCACCCAGAGGAAGGGGTAATTAGCCCCGACAAATTTATTCCTATTGCTGAGCAGACCGGCGCGATCCATCGTATTCAAGAGATTGTCCTGCGCGAATCATGTGAGTTGATCGTTGCACTAAAAGAGACTGGAGCGTCTCATGATAGGTGTACGATGGCAATTAATATCAGCGCATGCCAATTCGACGTTGATTTGGAGGAACGCATTAAACTAGTGGTAGATGAGTTTTCGCTACCTACCTCGAAGTTTAAATTGGAAATCACTGAAAGTATGCTGATGGAAAACGTTGAGATGATTGTTGAAAAAATGCAGTCGCTTAAGAGCAAAGGTTTTAGATTCTCTGTCGATGATTTTGGTACTGGATATTCCTCTTTGGCTTATCTGCACTCCTTTCCAATTGATGAGTTGAAAATAGACCGAAGTTTTATCAAACAGATAGAGAGCAAAGGGACAGCGATTATTGATGCGATTGTTTCTTTGTCACAAAGCTTCGGATTGAGGGTTGTTGCCGAAGGGGTTGAGACCCGTGAGCAACTGGAAATTCTTGCCGAGAAGAATGTTTCATCCGTGCAAGGCTATTACCACGCCAAACCAATGCCTGCCCATGAGTTTATTACTTGGGTTACCAAAGCCAAGCGTTGCGAGAACTAAAATTGAGGTCAGAGTAAAAAATTATTTTTTACTCTGACCTCAATTATTATTTAGCGAGTTCCTTGGTAACTAAATCGTATAGCTCTTGTGATCCAAACTTGGGGAGCGCTTGTTCATTAACAAAAAAGGTTGGTGTCTTGCTAACTTGCAAAGCTCGAATATCGTCCTTCTCCCGTTGAAGGCGAGCGCTTATCTCATCTGAAGTCATATCGGCTTTCGCCTGTGTAATATCTAAA
>NZ_LWGE01001309.1:0-1649 GCF_001635315.1 Oleiphilus sp. HI0123 | reverse complement strand
TAAGCTCGCGACTTGAGAGAGCGGCACAGCACTTCCCTGGGCATTACGAATCAAGAATTCTTCCAGTGAACGAATAGACTGCCGATCACTCTTCGGATAACGCACCACAACCCTGATATCATCACGACCACGCTGAATTCTTTGCACCTCGTAGCCATAAAAGGCTTCACGCACCTGAGACATAATATCCTGACGTGTCAGGCCTAATACTGAAGCCTGAGGCAAAAGCACTATCTCAATCGCCTCTTTACCGTCTGAATAGCTATCGGAAATATCAAATACCCCCGGGTAGCTTGCCAACTTTTCTTTTATTAGCTCAGCAATACCTGAGAGAGCATTAAAGTCCTGCGCACTCAGCTTGATATCAATCGGGTCACTGACTCGACCAATTTCAGCACGATAAGTTAACTTCTCTGCGCCCGGCACATGGCCAATTAATGCACGCCACTCATTAACCAGCTCGCGACTGGTGATATCCAAAGTACGCTCTTCTGGCGGCGTAATTTCAAATATCACGCGCCCAATATGGCTCGAACCACCAGAAGAGCCAGTTGTTGCCATGATATTTCGAATCACCGCCTCGCCTTCCAGGTGATACTTATCCTGAAGCTCACGGGCAGCTCCCAGCATTGACAAGACATATCGATCAGTCAC
The DNA here is from genome assembly GCF_001635315.1 of Oleiphilus sp. HI0123. Classification (NCBI taxonomy): domain Bacteria; kingdom Pseudomonadati; phylum Pseudomonadota; class Gammaproteobacteria; order Oceanospirillales; family Oleiphilaceae; genus Oleiphilus; species Oleiphilus sp. HI0123. The sequence goes on along the minus strand of NZ_LWGE01001309.1, from coordinate 995 downwards.
TTCGACGGGTGTTCCTATAGGCATTTCCAGGTTAGCACGTGCCAACTCACTTTGAACCTTCGGGAAGAATATGAACTTCATCCACCCAGTCGAAACCAAGGCATACAAAATAAATAAGAGACCAAAACTAAGCGCCAGACAAAGGTAGCGATACTTCAAGGCCAACTGAAGTGCTGGCTGATAGTAGTGCAAGACAACACTTTCAAAACCGTCGGCAAAGCGCTGCTGAAAACGAGATAAGCCAGCCACCAAGGCTGAGCTTTGATTTTGAGGTTGTAGCTTAATTCGCTTCAAGTGAGCTGGTAAAACAAGCTTGGACTCAATTAGAGAAAATACCAATATAGGAATCACAACAACCGGAATCGCCGCAAACAATTGCCCGCGCACGCCTTCAATAAACGCAATGGGAAGAAAAGCTGCGATCGTCGTTAAAATACCAAAGGTTACCGGAACTGCGACTTCTTTAGTGCCATTGATCGCGGCTTCCAAACCTGACTCAGAACGCCGCAGGTGAGAGTATATATTCTCGCCGGTAACAATGGCGTCATCGACGACTATCCCCAGAATAACAATAAAGCCGAAGAGGCTAATCACGTTAATGGTAATATCGAACAATGGCATCACTAACAATGCGCCCATAAAGGAAACCGGTATACCAATGCAGACCCAAAAAGCAATGGCAGGACGCAGAAACAAAGTCAGCAAGAGCAGGACTAATATACCGCCCTGTATGGCATTATCTGAAAGCGTTTTCAGACGCTTTTTAACGATTTTTGAGCGGTCATGCCAAGCATCAAGCTGAACGCTTTCGGGTAATGAAGACTCAGCTTCCTGCAAATAGGCCCTGACTTTATCCGCCACATCGATAGCACTTTGCTGACCGACACGATAAACATCGACCAAGGCCGCCGGCCGACCATTAAAGCGGGTCAGTATGGCGCTTTCCTCAAAGCCATCATTAACACTGGCCAAGTCTGCAACCGTGACGCTACTAC
>NZ_LWGE01001308.1:0-3052 GCF_001635315.1 Oleiphilus sp. HI0123 | reverse complement strand
GTGTTGGTGTATCGGTTGTAAATGCTTTATCCGAAAAGCTTAAGTTAACGATACGCAGAGAAGGCAAAATATACGAGCAAGAGTATACCCACGGTGTGCCTGATTACTCCCTTAAAGAGGTGGGTCATTCTGAGACGACGGGAACGATGGTGACCTTCAAACCAAGTTCAGAAACTTTCACTCAGACTGAGTATCACTATGATCAACTCGCAAAGCGCTTGAGAGAACTGTCATTTTTGAATTCCGGCGTACGGATTCATTTAAAAGACGAACGTAGTGATAAAGAAGACCTATTCGAATTTGAAGGTGGTTTATCGTCATTTGTTGAGTACTTGAATCATAACAAAACGACTGTAAACGACATGTTCCACTTTAATATTATGCATGAAGCAACAGGGGTTGGCGTAGAAGTCGCTATGCAGTGGAACGACACTTATCAGGAAAACATCTTCTGCTATACCAACAATATTCCACAGCGAGACGGTGGAACGCATATGGCGGGTTTCCGTGGTGCACTAACTCGTACATTGAATAACTATATCGAGAATGAAGGTCTAGGTAAGAAAGAAAAGGTTTCAACAACAGGGGACGATGCGCGAGAAGGCTTAACCGCAATTGTTTCGGTTAAAGTTCCCGATCCAAAGTTCAGCTCGCAAACTAAAGATAAGTTAGTATCGAGCGAAGTAAAGACAGCTGTTGAACAAGAAATGGCTGCTAAGTTTGCAGACTATTTGTTAGAGCAGCCACAACAAGCCAAGAACCTGGTTGGTAAGATGCTTGATGCGGCAAGAGCTAGAGAAGCAGCACGAAAAGCGAGAGAAATGACTCGACGTAAAGGTGCGCTAGATATTGCTGGTTTGCCTGGGAAATTGGCAGATTGTCAGGAGAAAGACCCAGCGCTTTCCGAACTATACATAGTGGAGGGTGACTCAGCGGGCGGATCAGCCAAACAGGGCCGGGACAGAAAAACACAGGCAATACTGCCACTGAAAGGTAAGATATTAAACGTTGAAAAAGCACGCTTTGATAAGATGCTATCTTCTGCAGAGGTTGGCACCTTAATTACAGCCTTAGGTTGTGGTATTGGGCGAGAAGAGTACAACATCGAGAAACTCCGTTATCACAGCATCATTATCATGACTGATGCGGATGTCGATGGTTCTCATATTAGAACCTTATTATTGACGTTCTTTTTCCGTCAGATGCGAGAGATTATAGAACGTGGTCATATTTTTATTGCTATGCCTCCTTTATATAAAGTTAAGAAGGGCAAGCAGGAGCAGTACCTGAAAGACGAAGCTGCCTTAGAACAATACCTGACCCAGTCAGCTTTAGATGATACTCATTTATATGTTGATGAGGGAACACCCTCAATCTCTGGCCAAGGTTTAGAAACCTTAGTTGGTCAATATCGTGAAGTAGAAACCATTATTTCTAAGCTTGCCCGTTCTTATCCGTTACTTGTACTGGAAACTTTGCTTAAAGTAAGCGCGCTGAATAAAGAAGATCTTAAAGAGAAAGCGAAAGTTTCGGCTTGGGTTGAAGAAATACAGCCTTTGCTTGGTATTGATACCAAGACAGGTATGAACTATGTATTTGGTATTTCTCACGACGAAGAAAAAGACCTGTACTTACCAAAAGTTGATGTATTTGTGCACGGTATATCAACTGAGTATATCTTCAGTGAAGAGTTCATTGAGTCAGCTGGTTATGAAAAAATTGTCACGATGGCGAAGTCTCTTGAAGGTATTTTCAGTGAGAATAGCTTTATTAAGCGTGGTGAAAAACAGTTTGCGATCACTGATTTTAAGCAAGGTTTAGAGGTTCTAATGAAGGAAGCTCAGCGTGGTCTTTATATTCAGCGATATAAAGGTCTAGGTGAGATGAACCCTGAGCAGCTCTGGGAAACAACGATGGACCCAGAAAGTCGCCGTATGATGAAAGTAAATATCGAAGATGCGGTTGCCGCTGATCAGATCTTTACGACCTTAATGGGTGATGAAGTTGAACCAAGACGAGACTTTATTCAGACAAATGCTTTGGAAGTAACAAACCTGGATGTCTAGTTCTAAGTCCCAAGGTGACGCCTCAATTAGTGCTGAAAGTAAGCCATATCACCATGGTGACTTGAAGACGGCATTAGTTGAGTCAGCTAAAGACATATTAAAAATTAAAGGCGTAGATGCTCTATCTTTAAGAGCCATTGCCGCAGAAGTAGGGGTGTCGCATATGGCACCTTATACTCACTTTAAGAACAAGAAAGAGCTCTTACAAGCTATCGCTGCATCAGGCTTCGATGACCTAACTAAACGCTTGATAGATATTAAGAAGAGCTATACTGATCCATGGGATTTGGTATTTAACTACGGCGTCGCCTACGTTCAGTTTGCCGTAGAAAACCCTGCAATTTATAGACTAATGCTGAGCCAGGCTGATACTGGTGGTCGTCGAAACAAGCTCGAAGCCTCAGCGAATCCAGAGATATCCCCTGTCCTCGAAATTAGTTCTCAAAAGCCTTTTAAAATACTTAGACAAGCATTTGAGCATGGCAATGTTGAGTCCAAGCATGTAACGGCTAGAGCCCTGAGTGCATGGTCGATGGTTCACGGCATGTCAGCTTTAATTATTGATGGCCATATTCGTATACCTGGGGATATGAGCATTAGTGAATTCTTTGCTCAGGCAGTTTCACCGAAAATGATGAAGTTATAATTAATTGATCTGATTCATTGATGGGGTAGGGAAGGACAAACTCTAGTTAAAATTAGGTACCAGTTTGAAGACCTTAACCGGTACCTAATTTGGCTTTTGGGTTTTCTTTATATAGAGATCTCTATATCGCTTGTTGGAAAAGCAACGCATGAATGAATCCAAGAAAATTTACGATCTGATTTACGTAGCTTGGATTCATGAGGGTTAAATACTTCTCCGCTTATTAGCTTAACGCGACATAAACTGCACTCACCAGAGCGGCAAGCATTCTCGGTGCTTAGGCCATAACGTTCGAGACTATTCAGCAGAGGTTCACCTGACTTTGCAACAATACTTCCTT
>NZ_LWGE01001307.1:0-2301 GCF_001635315.1 Oleiphilus sp. HI0123 | reverse complement strand
GATCGTCGATTTACAACGCTCTTTTGGCGGCAAGGAGTAACCTGAACAGCCCAAAAACACGCCCGTACTACCCGTACGAACCTGCATATGACGACCACAACTAGGGCAAGGAATATCTGTCTCGGTTGGATCATTTTCACGCATACCACCATCAAGCGACTGTGCTTGGTCTAGTTGAGTTGTGAAATGGTCGTAGAAATCATTAAGAACCGCTTTCCAGTCCTTTTCATCTTGAGCAACATCATCCAGTTGTTCTTCCATCTGAGCGGTAAAACTGTAGTCCATCAGCTCAGAGAAAGATTCAACCAAACGATCGGTAACAATATCCCCCATCTTCTCGGCGTAGAAACGCTTGTTTTCAAGCTTCACATAGCCACGATCCTGGATCGTTGAAATAATCGCTGCGTAAGTTGAAGGGCGACCGATCCCTCTTTTTTCCAATTCCTTAACCAAAGCGGCTTCTGAATAGCGCGCAGTCGGTTTGGTAAAATGCTGCTTGGGATCCAGTTTATCTAAAGATAGTTCATCGCCAACCTGAAGATCAGGAAGGATGACATCATCGTCTTTCTTGCTATTCGACGGCAACACTTTCAAGAAACCGTCGAACTTCATAACACGACCACGCGTACGAAGTGTAAAGTCACCCGCTGTCACTTCCAAAGACGAACTCAAAAATTCGGCATTATTCATCTGACAGGCCACAAAGTTACGCCAAATCAAGTCGTACAGTCTCTCAGCGTCCTTCTCAAGGCTTTTTATGCCTGAGGTAAGCACCGTTACGTCAGATGGACGAATCGCCTCGTGAGCTTCCTGAGCTCCCTCTTTACTACTATATAGTCTCGGCGCATCAGGCACATACTTACTACCCATGTTCTCAGCGATATAATCTCTACATGCGTTGACAGCATCTTCACTCAAGTTCGTCGAATCAGTACGCATGTAGGTGATATAGCCCGCTTCATAAAGACGCTGAGCTAACATCATGGTTTTCTTTACACTAAAACCTAATCGAGTACTGGCTGCTTGCTGCAAAGTAGAAGTAATAAACGGAGCATTAGGCTTGGAGCTTGTCGGTTTGTCTTCTCGTTTGGAAACTGCAAACGCGGCTTTATTCAATGCCTCTTGGTGAGCTTTGATTTGATCAGCATTTACCGGACGGAAAGCGCTACCTTGATAGCGACTGACCTGAAAGCGTGTATCACCTTTTTTATCAGCACAGAGGTCAGCAAACATTTCCCAATATTCTTCTGGGACAAACGCTCGAATTTCTTTCTCACGCTCAACAATCAGGCGTACAGCAACAGACTGTACACGACCGGCTGAAAGTCCTCGTGCCACCTTCGCCCAAAGCAAAGGTGAAACCATAAAGCCAACCACCCGATCCAGAAAACGGCGGGCTTGTTGAGCATCAACGCGAGATTGATCCAATTCTGCCGGCACTTCAAAAGCTCCTTGAATTGCCTTCTTGGTAATCTCATTAAAGACAACGCGCTTATAGCGTTCATCATCGCCACCAATTGCTTCTTTTAAGTGCCAAGCAATGGCTTCTCCCTCTCTATCCAAATCGGTTGCGAGAAAGATTTGATCGGCATTCTTAGCGAGCTTCTTGAGTTCGGTAACAACCTTTTCTTTACCAGGCAGCACTTCATAGCGTGCTTCCCAGTCATTTTCCGGGTCGATCCCCATACGGGCAATTAGCTGTTCCTTGGCTTTACGCGCTTTATGAACCGCTTTTTCTTCCGGGCTCATCTTACGTGTAGCAGCAGCCTGTTTAGCACGCTCTTGAGGGGTACTGGTAGAACCCCCCCCCGAGGTAGGCAAATCACGAATATGCCCCACACTGGACTTTACGATGTAATCAGAACCGAGGTATTTATTAATTGTCTTAGCTTTTGCTGGTGACTCGACAATAACGAGGGACTTACCCATAAAACTCCAAACTAAAGTGGTTGCTCATACGCTGCAATCTAGCTGTATATTTTTTCAGCAAAACATACCCTAAAAAGAACAAACGTGAGAATAAGTTGAATATATAAGGCGACATATATATTGATTTGTAGCTAAAGGGTCAAGTCATTGCAATGTTTTTTTCTGATTTTTGAACAAACTAGCTAGCATTTTTAAAGCCTTTGCTACACTTAAAGGGAATAAAGCCTNAAACATAGTCCACATGAATAGTACACTTATAATATCTTTGATAGCCTCCATCATTGTTATCTCAATGGTTGCCAGTGGCATAAGTTATAGCCGCCAACAAGCAATGAAAAAGCGCAAGCTTCGCATTAACAAACTAAGGCAACA
>NZ_LWGE01001306.1:0-4741 GCF_001635315.1 Oleiphilus sp. HI0123 | reverse complement strand
TACCACCATTCAAAAACTTTAAACCAATGAAAGTCACGCAAAGCTTCAAGGGCCGCTTTAGCCACAATTCGCAACCAAGCCTATATGCAATCGATATTGGTATGACAGTAGGAACCCAGATTAGCGCAGCGCGCGGTGGAGTCGTTATTTCGACAAAAGATGACTACGCCTCAGCTGGCGTTTCAAGCCCTTTTTTTATTGATAAAGCGAATGTCGTAAGAGTTCTTCACGATGATGGAACTTATGCGGTGTATGCACATTTACTCTTGGGCAGTATACGAGTGAAAGCTGGGGATAAAGTTAAGGCAGGTCAAATCTTGGCGCTCTCAGGGAACACGGGTTACTCCACAGGCCCACACCTACATTTTGTTATACGTAAAAATGACAAGGGGCGGAGCAAGTCTCTACCTTTCAAACTAATGCAAAAAGGAAGCCCACTTAAACCTGAGCAGGGCATGTGGTTGCTTCCAACTGGGCATTAAAATATTTACTTGATTCCTAGCTTACTTAGATCGCTGAGCTCTCGAGTTGCCATTTCTTCATTTAAGCGAGTAATCGTATATTTTGCTTGTTCTTGCTTCGCTTCTTCTTCCTTGTCTTTGAAGTAGACTTTAATTTCAAAACTATCCTGGGACTGAATAAGCGCCTCGGCTCTCACTAACTCGGTGTCTAGGCCTGGATACAAATCCAGCTTGCGCTTAACAATCTTTTTTATCTCGCCCTCTAAGCTTTTTAATGCATCCTTACTTGGGGCTGCGCCTTTCTGTTTACGTATAAAACGCTTCATTTTCAGCGCTCTATCAGCGCGAGAAAGCAAGGACATATTCCAGGCAACAACAAGCATATCTAGACGTGACTGTAATTCACTCGCACTGCCCGCTGAATAGAGTAGATCACCACTTATATCGACCAGCATTTGTGAAGTATTTTCTTGTTCCGACATAAGGCCTCTTATTGAAGGTAAGTAATATTCTTAAACTGCTTGCAGTATATCCCAGGCACCCAATGAGTGCATTAACTCTCAACAACACTACCTATATTGAACCGCAAGCCCGGCGATAAGCTGTCAATAGCGTTCACTAGTTGTTTTTGGCAAACTGGTCTCAAAATTAAACTATACGACAGTTAAAGATAACGTTAATATAAGTGCTATAAATACTGCTACTAGGGAAGCATTTCTTAAGGGAGCTCTTAAAGGAACTAAGGTAAGAATCATAGCATTTTCTGCCACAACGAATGACGTGGCTAAACTTTATCTTTAGTGAGCTGACTGTGATTATCACCATTATCCATACCCTTGAAGCGCTAGTTGTATTATTAATCGGCATCAAGTTTCTAAAGATTAGATCTTTATACAAAGAGGCTTACAGTCACAACTCTCTAGCAGCAACCAGTACCCCTGATTCCGTCCAGCAAACTAAGCACTCAAGAACAGTTGCCGCGCCAGGCAAGGCATCCAAGCCAAAGTCTTTTCTAAAAACGCTTCCCGAACCTGAAGTATTATTTTCAGTAGAAAATGAAAGCCTAAGTTCGAATGAAGCAACGAAACCTATCGCCAAAAAAGATTTACTAAATGATTATATCGATGACTTCTTTTTTGATGCGCCGTTACAAGAAAAGCCCGTAAATAAAGACGCTATTGTTCATAGCCATGTAAAAGATTCATCTAACGATGATGAGTTTATTACGATACAGGAAGAAAATGCTCAGGTAGTTAGAGCTATGGAATCATTGAAGAAGGAAATTGGACTAACAGTTTAAACCTACAGGGTAAACCGCTCAATGCCTTACAAGCACTCGCATAACCTAAGCAACACCTAGCATAGAAGCCCCTCATGCAAACCATTTAGCTAGTCTCTCCGGTGTTAGCAAGAAGCGATGCAATATTTTCTGGGTCATAGCAGCCACAAAAACAAAACATCTCATGTCAGTTTTTTTTACACATAAAGATCAACGATCTATAAGCACAAACTATAACAACCAAGCATTAATAGAATATATAAATAACGGCATAATTCCCGCTTACTTCAGTGAGTGCAAGAACGCACTAAAATTATTCTAAGGGAGTTTACACATGAAAAAACTAAAACCAGCATTAGTCGCTACAATGCTATGCGGCTCATCAGCAGCATTCGCTGTACCATTTAGCTATGACGCGATAGACGTTCCAGAAAGAATCCCTCAAGACGGAACAGCAGGTAACACCTACAGCTTTATCTTTAATACAGTTGGCGCCTCTGGAACCATCGCAGACCTAAATGTTTACATTGATATTGAACACACTTGGATGCAAGACCTAGATATCTTTATCACAAACACTTTTACAGGTACCGAAGTGCAGCTATTCGACCAGTATGGTGGCTCAGGTGATAACCTAGCTCAAGTCACTTTTGATGACGAAGCAGGAACTCATATAAGCACTGTCGCAGCGCCTTTTGGCCCAGGAACCTTCCAGGGCACTGAATTGCTTTCAGCATTTGATGGCGAGTCACTCAGCACTGTATGGCAACTTACCATCTTCGATAGATTAGCTGGCGACACAGGTACTCTTAATGCTTGGGGTATCAGTGGTGATACTGCCGACTCTGTGTCAGTAGCCGAGCCAGGTACTCTTGCTTTGCTTGGTCTTGGACTAGCAGGCCTTGGCTTTACTCGTAGAAGAGTTTAAGCATGATTTGCTGCCTCTGCATTAGAGGCAGCAACCTTCCGGCAAACATTGGTAGCTGGCCATTAATGTTGGCCGAATAAACCAGCTCTCAATAAGTAACGCTATACTTTACACCTCTACTTACTTAATCGCCAAGAGCAGTGCTTGTTCAGCCAAATCTTCAATTGATATTTCTCCATCCCGCTTATACCAGGTAGTCGTCCAGCTTAATGCTCCAGTTAAGAAACGACGTAAAATAAAAGTATCCGCCTTAATCTGCCCCTCTGCTTTAGCTTTATCTAAAGCACCTAACCATAGCTGCTCATATTCATCTCTAAGCTTAAGAATATCTCTTTGGTTTCCTTCGTTTAGGCTACGCCATTCATAGACTAGAACAGACATCGCATCCCCGGTAACACCCGTGATGGCTTCGATCTCACAAGTAATTAATGCAAGAACTTCTTCTTTGGCCGAACTTGCTGCAGCGAGTTTGGTACGCATCAGGTGCGTATTATAGATAATCACCTCTTCCATCACTGCTTTAAGTATCTCTTCTTTGGTTTTGAAATGGTGAAAAATACTGCCTGATTGAATACCCACGGCCGCCGCAAGGTCTCTCACTGTCGTGCGTTCATAGCCTTTCACTCGAAATAGTCTAGCAGCCTCAATTAGTAATCTGCCTTTAGCACTTTTTGGATCTGTCATCAGACCTTCTTTTATTAACTCTTTACCATTCATAATTTTTTACACCTATTACAAAAAGACAGAATAGCCTACACACAAGGAAGTTCGGGCTATTTGACCAAGTGCTTGCTTGAGCATTATTTCAGATAAACATCATAACGCAAAATACAGGGTTTACAAACCAAGCGCTTGCTTGGTAAAGTTGACTTGGTGATAGCGTTCCAAATGATTAGAACAACAGACGTTTAATTAGTGAAACAGGTAAACATCATGGCAAGAAGCAGCATACGCATTGGCTGCGCCTCAGCATTTTGGGGCGATACAGAAACCGCAGCAGCTCAGCTAGTTGAGAAAGGTAATATTGATTACCTTGTCTTTGATTATTTAGCCGAGATCACTATGTCTATTATGGCCGGACAAAAAATGAAAGACCCCAATGCCGGCTACGCCTCGGACTTTGTCGAAACCGCTATGGGTCCCTTACTTAAAACAATAAAAACCAAGGGCATCAAAATCATCAGCAACGCTGGCGGCGTTAACCCGCAAGCCTGTGTCGCTGCACTTGAAAAGGTAGCTGAATCCACGGGCCTTGAGTTGAAAATTGCCATGGTCGATGGCGACAACGTACTACCGAAAAAGTCTCACTATGCCAAGCAAGGCGTTAAAGAAATGTTTACCGGTGCAGATATGCCACCAATGTTTGTTAGCATGAATGCCTATTTAGGAGCGCCCGGTATAGCCGTCGCGCTAGATTCTGATGCTGATATCGTTGTCACAGGTCGTGTTGTCGATAGTGCCGTCGTGTTGGGTGCGATGGTTCATGAGTTTGGCTGGGCCTGGAATGACTACGACAAACTGGCACAAGGCAGCTTGGCCGGTCATATCATCGAATGTGGTGCCCACTGTACCGGTGGCAATTTCACTGATTGGGAACTCGTTAAAGATGATTTTGCTGATATGGGCTTCCCTATTGTTGAAATTAAGGACGATAGTTCCTTCTTTGTCACCAAGCCAAAAGATACAGGTGGTTTAGTTTCTGAAGCAACCGTTGCAGAGCAATTGGTTTATGAGATCGGTGACCCTAACGCTTACCTATTACCCGACGTTACTTGCGACTTTACACAAGTCAGATTAAAGCAAGACGGCGCCAATATCGTCCAAGTGTCAGGCGCACTAGGCCGAGCACCGAGCGATCAATACAAGGTATCAGCAACCTGGCGAGACGGTTTCAAGTGCACCGTCACCTTCTTGTTAGCCGGAATCAACGCAAAAGCGAAAGCCCAAGCCGTGGCTGAAGCGATTCTTGAAAAGACTAGCCATATGATCGAGGCTAAGGGCTTGAAGGCCTATTCGGAAAAAAGCATTGAGTTACTGGGCACCGAAACCACTTACGGTGAACAAGGCGCATCT
>NZ_LWGE01001305.1:0-995 GCF_001635315.1 Oleiphilus sp. HI0123 | reverse complement strand
GCGTCCAGGCAGTTGCCGCCCATCTGAAAAACAATCGTTACCATAGCTTCCGCTAAAGCGTTGCGCGTCTGATAATCCAAGGCGGCTTTGTTTGTTCCTTCTATCGCGCGCACTTTAAGATATTCTTCAAGCTCAGTAACAACGTGTCGAATTTCCAAATTAATCGCAGATCTAAACTCTTGAGAGTTACCAGTATGCTCCCGTAACAACAAACGAAAGTGGTTTGTGTTGCTCATAAGGTATTCAATAAAGGTATCGACAGAAATATCAATTGCAGTGCCTTGTTCTTGAATTCTGGAGCGAGCCTTTCTAAGAAGTTGGCGTAATGCTAAACCTGCCTCTTCGACCAAGGCTAAACCAAGGTCGTTCATGTCATCGAAGTGTCGATAGAAGGAGGTTGGTGCAATACCCGCCCCACGTGTTACCTCACGCAGACTGAGCCCGGAATAGACGCGCTCGGGACTCAATAAATCTAGAGCACTATCTAATAAAGCTCTTCGTGTTTTTTGTTTCTGCTCAGAACGTTTTGTCACAGCTACTTTTCTCAGAACAATTAATAATTTAGCGTATTCGATAATGATAGCACTAACAATTAGTCTTGTGGGCGTAATCCACTCATAATTAACGATAATTAGCTATCGCCAGTGCGGCCTAAGTATCAGCTAGATTAACCTGCGCTCATTTTATTCTTGGATAAGTTATTTAATACCTTGCGGGTAGTGCATGGTGAATTTAATCTGTTGAAATATTGCGTTTCTGCCGCACATCGTCAATGCCACCTGCATTTGTAACTCTGCTATACCCGGCTGCAATCAAAGCATTCTTCGCTTTTTCCGCGCGCACACCCCTGGCGCAATAAACAACAATCTCAGTGTTTTTGTCGGGATACTGCCGGCTAACTATAGGAACGATTTCGTTGTGGGTGGCACGTAGGTCACCATCTATATGGTCGAAAGTGTGTTCAATTTTACTTCTCACGTCGATCCAGACAGGGT
>NZ_LWGE01001304.1:0-7683 GCF_001635315.1 Oleiphilus sp. HI0123 | reverse complement strand
CGCCGGTTTTTTCTGCAAACAAGACAGAGGGGCTAAGTGTAAAATCAGCTGCTACCATTTGACCGCCGCCAAAATTACTACCAGAGCGCAGTTGACCAGAATTCATTAGTTGACGTTCACGGTTCATTGCATTCATTGCCGCGCCACGTTCAACGATGACAAAACAGTTTGATTGCTGAATCATGAGTCTTAGGACCGGGACAGTACTTCCTAGTCTTGGATATTGCTGTTTGTAAGTTCCCCACCATGGTAGTGAGGTATCTTCAAAGATAGACAGTGTGCCGAGTGTTTCTTCACACTTTTCGAGTTCTGTGTTGTTATCTACGCTACTTTCACCAGCAGCACTGCCAGTAACGACACCGCTTCCGCCACCACCTAGGGAAGGCATGGTGCTACAAGCAGATAGCAAGATTGATGCGATAGTTATGGATATAACGCTTATTGATTTGATGGGGTTAATTCCGACTTCCTTTTAAATATTCGTGATAACAATATTCAATGTCACATTATGGTTTTACCAACTAACGAAACATTTCCCTCTCTGCTCTATCGAAAAATTACCCTAGGGGCATACTACTTCGTAGTGAGTACTACTCGGAAAAAGACTGCATCGAGCACTGCCTATTATCTTGGCGCTTTTTGAGGGTGATCGAAATATTCTATAGAGCAAAAGTTACAAAAAAATTTCCGTTGCTGTAAGTAACTTGCAATACTATATAACTGTATATTCAGTAGAAAAAAACTCTTAGGATAAACAAAGTACCTTTGCTGAACGTTTTTAGAGGGCTAAATTTATTGGAGAACTGTTATGTTAAAACTAGCAATTTTTCAGAAAGCGCCTTTACTGCTTAACCGACTATAAACAATTGATAAAGCAATCCGTTCCGTTGAAGACGCTGCTACGTAAGGAGCGAGGCTTGTCATACTTTCCGAAGCGATTATTCCAGGTTTACTATTCAATTTATGAAGGAATCTTAAAAAATATGGCAGACTTGCTATTGGCATCTGGCTCCAGTCGCCGGAGAGAACTATTAGAACAAATCGGTGTTCCTTATCATAGTGCATCAATGGATATCGATGAGTCAGTACTTGAAGGGGAATTGCCCGACGCTTATGTAAGGCGCTTGGCTAAAGAAAAAGCCTTAGCAGGTCTCAGCTTTAATCCTGAAAAGACAGTTTTAGCTGCAGATACGACCGTTACGATAGACGGCACGATTCTAGGCAAGCCAGATAATGAACGCGTAGCATTTGAAATGCTAAAGCGTTTATCAGGAACAAATCATCTAGTGCTAACGGGTATCGCTGTGGCGAAGTTATCTGAGGGGAAAGCGGTAATTGAAGCTGATGTTGTGACAACAGAAGTGTCGTTTATGAAGCTGAGTGATCAGCAAATTAGGCAATATATCGCAACGGGTGAACCAATGGATAAGGCAGGTGCATATGGCATACAAGGCAAAGCGGCATTGTTTGTTGAAGGGATTGTCGGAAGCTATAGCAATGTAGTGGGCTTGCCTCTGGCCGAAACAGGGAAGATCTTACAGGCCTTCGATGTGCCTATTTGGCAGGAATAAGGTAAAGGCCAGTAGCGCTGGTTTAGAAGAGTACGGGGCTTAAGTAGTTTGCAATTGATGCCAGCAATATACCTAATCCCGCGCCACACAATACATCTGTCGGATAGTGAAGGCCGAGTACCATTCTCGAGAGGGCAATTAGAATAGAGAAGGGTACCAATAATACAGCGAACTCTGGCAGGTGCCATAGCACAACAGTCGAGAAGCAGGCCGCGTGCATTGTGTGTCCAGAAGGAAAGCTGTATTGATCTAAAGGTGCGCAGCCTTTATAGACATCTTTTGAGCGGATAAATGGTCGTTCTCTTACTAGTTTCTTTTTAAGTTGCTTATAGATCAGTAGGCAAGCACCGCCCGCCGTTATCATCAACCCTGATAAAAGTAGACCTTCTTCACCATATAAGATTGGCAGGACAAGCGCGAGACTATACCAGAAAACACCATCCCCTAAGCGGCTGATTATTGCAAAGAAGGTGTTAACCGTTTTAGTGCGACAAAAATGATTAAGGTACAGGCAAGCTGCAATATCCCAGCTATTGAGCTTATTAAATGCTGTTGATGTTTTGAGAGGATTCATGTGTCTCATCTCCTAGCCTTAAGGGTGGCTTTTCGAGTAACTTTTTGACGAACTGATTGACGATATTGTTCCAGGTAATTGTTTGTGCCAATTGATAGGCATTTTCACGAATTTTTTCCAGCTCGGAAGAGCTTTCGATTGCTTCCAGAGTCAATTGAATGAAGGCTTCGTCATTGTCTAAATTTGCGATATATGCCGAATTGCCATGGCTTAAGTGTTCCTTCGCAGCGGCGTCATTAAATGCAACGATACCCAGCCTGCTTGCCATTGCTTCAGTCACAACATTACCAAAGGTGTCGGTTTTGCTTGGAAATAGAAAAAGGTCTGCTGAGGCATAATACTTGGCTAGCTCTTCACCCGTTTTCATTCCAACGAAACGGATGCCAGGGTGTTCACTTTCCAAGGTTTTTCTTAAGGGGCCATCACCAACGACGACGAAAACACAGTCCGGATGAGTGGCGGTGACGTTCTCATAGGCCTTGATAGCCAAGGCAATATTTTTTTCTCCTGCAACTCGGCCGACATAGAGGCAAACGACTTGCCCATCTGTCACATGCCATCTTTCACGAAGGCGAGAACAGCGTTTACTTGGTGTAAACCGCGAAGAATCGATTCCGCGACTGAGCACACTGACATTTTCAAACCCTTTTCGACTTAGCCATTCCTGCTGTTTTTTCGTAGGCACGATCGTTCCACGTGTCTGGTTGTGAAAATACCTCAGGAAGCCAAATATTAAAGGTTCGAGAAACCCTAGGCCGTAGTACTTACTGTAGGACTGGAAATTAGTATGGAAGCCGCTAAGTATAGGAATATTCAGTTTCTTAGCTGCACGAACAGCTGAAAGACCAAGGGGGCCTTCGGTCGCGACATAAATGGCAGAAGGTGGAGATTTCTTCCATAGACTTACTAGCTTCCTTTTACAAGGTAGGCCAAACTTGAGCTCCTTGTATCTCGGTATAGGAAGTCCGGCAACTGTATAGGTCTCGCATTGATCACTTTCCACTGAGGCATCATCAGGATTCTGCTTGGGTCTGATGATTTGAGTGTAGATACCCTTATTTTGAAGTCCTTCAACCCAGTACTTCAAGGTATTGGCAACGCCATTTACTTCAGGGTAGTAGGTTTCAGTAACAATGCTCACCTTGATTTTTGTCATATCAATACATACTTGGATTTGTACAATTTATGTACAAACTATTCATGTTTGAAGTGACAGTTTGGTGACAAAAGGATGATGGTTTGATGACTTAGGGGCTTTGCCAGAACAGTAGAGTTCTGGGTGTCGCCACAAAAGTACTTATTGAAACTATCTTAAGGGCGAATAAAGTGTGCCCGGTTATGCTTATTCCATCGGGCTTGCTAAGGAATCAAGTAATTCGTTGATCTCTCGTTTAAGTGAGTCATCTTCAATTTTATTGGCGCTAACTTTAGCGTTTTGCAGGTTTTTGATTGCTTCCTCAGTCTGGCCGAGCTCGACCTGCAAGGTCGCCATTGAGTATGCCACTGAAGACATATGGTCTTTTGAATTAATATCGACAGACTTCTTTAGGGCCTTTTCATAAATGGCTATCGCATCGCTTAAGTCTTCTGAAAAGTCAGCTAATGTTTCCCATTGAACAGGGTGATCCTTATCTGTATCTTCATTATCTAGACAGATCGCCTTGAGTTCAGAGTAGAGCGAATCAAAGGTTTCTTGGTCATCTTTTTTCGCTGCTGCCATTAGCTTTTCTGCAAGCCCGTGGACGGCTTTATATATCTTGGTGTTCATCATTTCTTTTTACCTTTGAGTCACGCTGCCTTAGGGTTTACTGTCTAATATTCCTGTTGAATCGAATTGCCATCAGGTGAAACGGCTTTAGCAGTGATTTCCACGTAGATAGTCATAATGTTATTCGCAACCAGTTCATCGATATGGCTCATCAAAGAGGGCAGCTGAATTTCCACAGCCGCTTCTTCTGATTGACCAAACTTACAATCAAAACCCCAATATTTAGTGCCAGAAGGTAGAGGCTTCTTACGTTCCTTTTTGAGAAACTTTCTGATGTCATGTTTTACTGAGTCGACAACGCGAGGCACTTTGATTTTTGGGTGAGCTAATTGATAAGTTTTTTTCATCGGAAGTCCTGCTTGGGTGAGCGCCGTTTGCGCTAGAGAGTTTAAACTGTGGGCAGTGTAATGTTTATGCCGACATTCTACCATGACTTTGACATTTAGCTTGGATTCCTGGGTGTGTGGCCTCCAGCTTAGGGCATACTCATCTTGTTGGGTGGGTAGAGCTTTTTTGAATGGCCATACTTGCAACTTTATTGATATATCGTCATTGATTGGCGATCTAGGTAGTTTATACTAGGCAGAATTTTATGAATTGAGTGCAGTCTGCTGAAAAATATCGCTGCGATAAGCAATTCACACCGAGCAAAATTGATTCCGGAAGCTTATTTCAAGGCTTCCATTTACAGACTTAGGAATAGTAATGGCCGCATTTGGAACCGTTTTCATGCCTAAAATGGCACTGGCAAGCTACGAAAACAATTCTTGGACCTCTTCAAGTATCATTTCATCCGATAAACTGGAATTACACCCGGGTGCCCATGTCTTGCATTATTCCAGTACATGCTTTGAAGGCTTGAAAGCATTTAAGCATAAAGATGGCAGCATTAATATTTTTCGTATGGATGCCAATGTTCAGCGTATGGCCCAGAGTACAGATTTATTATTCCTACCCGAAATTAACAAAGAACAATTAGGCGATATGATTAAAGAAATCGTCGGACTTTATGTAGAAGACGTACCTGAAGCGCCAGGTTCTATGTATATTCGTCCGACTCATATCGGCACGGAACCAAGCATTGGAAAAGCCGCGGTCTCTTCTGCGACGTCGCTTCTATATGTTTTGTTATCACCCGTAGGTGATTACTTTTCTGGTGGCGTTAAGCCCTTAAGGCTATTGCTAGAAGAAGACGGTATGCGTTGTGCTCCTCATATGGGAATGATTAAGAGTGGTGGTAACTATGCCAGTGCATTAGGCCCAATTGCTCGTGCACGCAACACTAACAATGCTGATCAAGTGCTTTTCTGCCCGAATGGTGATGTACAGGAAACCGGTGCAGCAAACTTCATTCTGATTGATGGAAACGAGATCATAACTAAGGCCTTGGATAGTTCTTTCTTACACGGCATTACTCGTGACTCAATATTAACGATTGCCCGCGATATGGGAATGACCGTGAGCGAACGTGATTTCACGGTAAGTGAATTGATTGAACGCGCACAAAAGCCAGGTACCGAAGCCGCGCTTTCTGGTACTGCCGCAGTATTAACGCCTGTTGGCACCTTAATTCATAATGATGAAGAAATTACAGTAGGTTCTGGTGAGGCAGGTGAAACCACCTTAAAACTTCGCCAGGCACTAAATGATATTCAATGGGGTAAGGCAGAAGATAAGTTTGGCTGGTTGCAGAAAGTCTAAGCCTTGATCATTGCGATGTAATATCGCATTGCGAAAAAGACGCGTATTGAACTGTTTCCTGTGTAGGGGATAAGTTGGTACGCGTTTTTTATATCATCCCACAGATGGGATAAACCTTTTCTCCCCATTTGGCCTCTTTTTAGCACTTCTAACTTGACTTGTGACCAGTGGTCACGGTTAAATAACTACCAGTTACTTATCTTATTTAGGCAAGGCCTTTCCTAATAAGCTGTGTTAGAACATCAAAGCGACTAGCGGTTTATCTCAACGCTAGGTTTTGACACAGCTCCTTTTTCCTCTTACTTTCGTTTCTTACCGTACGCTCTATCTTTTCGACGTTTCTTCTGAGCGGTGCGGGAATTCTTTTTCGATGTTTTAACTTCTTTTGTTAAATCAGGTTCATAGCCGGGTAACCACTGTTGCGGCAAACGTTCATCAAGCACGGCTTCAATTTCTTCTAGTAAATACTCTTCACCTAAGCTTAACAACGATATTGCCAGGCCTTCTTGGCCAGCTCTGCCGGTGCGCCCTATGCGATGAATATAATCCTCCGCAACGTAAGGTAGTTCGTAATTGATGACATACTTGAGCTGGTCAATATCCAGCCCTCGAGCAGCGACATCCGTTGCAACTAAGGCGCGTAGTTTGTTTTGCTTGAAGTCTTCCAGTGCACGCTCACGAGCGCCTTGAGACTTGTCACCATGAATAGCTGCCGTCTTGAGCCCATCCTTGATCATTTCTTTGGAGAGCTCGTCAGCGGCTTGCTTGGTGCGTGTAAAGATGAGTACCTGCTGCCAATTTTTAGAGCCAATTAAGTAAGACGTTAATTCGCGCTTGCGATCCTTGTCGACGGTGTAGACCATTTGTTCAACTTTCTTAGCGGCGGTATTGCGAGCATCGACTTCAATGAGCTTGGGGTCTTTTAATAATTTTTTGCTCAGATCGAAAATAGCCTGATCGAAGGTTGCAGAGAATAGCAGGGTTTGCCGCTGTTTAGGCATGCCCCTCAAAATACGATTTATATCATTAATGAAACCCATGTCTAGCATACGGTCTGCTTCATCAAATACTAGGAACTCAATGTGATTTAAGTCGATACACTCCTTCATGAGCAAGTCGAGTAAACGTCCAGGTGTAGCCACCACAATACTCACCCCCTTTTTGATAGCTTGTATTTGTGGGTTCAAGCTAACGCCGCCATAGGCGATAGCTGACTGAATATTTGTGTTGTGGCTGTAAGTATTTATGCTATTGAATACTTGTAGTGCTAATTCTCGTGTAGGTGTTAATACTAAGGCTTTGGGTGACTGGCAGGAGCTTTCTTCAATGTTGTCATTAATTGGCTTAAGGGTGTTTTGAGCATCAATAAGTTTTTGAATAATGGGAAGGGCAAAGGCTGCGGTTTTGCCCGTACCGGTTTGTGCCCCAGCCATCACATCGTGGCCGGCGAGAACTTCAGGAATAGCTGCTTGTTGGATAGGCGTTGCGTCAAGGTAGCCGAGCTCAAGCAGATGAGTCAATAATTGAGGGGAAAGACCTAGGGTTTGAAAGCTCATGGATATCTCGATTATTGATAGTGGGAAAATGGCGTGCAGTGTAGCGGCTTTATCTTGAACTTGATATATGACACCGCTAGGCTGTTTAATTCCGGGCTTTACTTGATCTGTCATGAAATCTATACGCCAACAGCTATTGATCATTTCATTAGCGTGCAGATTTACCTACAATGCAGCCATTCCTAATATTGAGATTTAGTTATGAAAGTATGTGGTGTTGAATTAAAGGGTAGTGATGCGATTATTTGTCTCTTGTCCATGGATGATGAGATATTCGATATCCCTGACTGTCGCGTAAGAAAAGTGACGCTAGAGAAGAGCCATAGTCTAAAGTACTTTCAGGCTACGTTTGCCAAACTGATGACAGACTATCAAATAGATACCGTAATTATTCGAGAGAGACCGACAAAAGGTAAGTTTGCCGGTGGTGCGATTGGTTTCAAAATGGAGGCTGCAATTGAACTGATTGATGGAGTCGATGTTCGCTTGATAACCCCAGTTGATATCAAAGCA
>NZ_LWGE01001303.1:0-2824 GCF_001635315.1 Oleiphilus sp. HI0123 | reverse complement strand
AAGGGCTTTAACGTAGAAGAGTACGATCCTTTCTACATGCCAGACAAAAGCCCTTTAAGTGGCCGCTACGACTTTATTACCAGTACAGAGGTTGTCGAACATCTGAGCAAGCCAAAAGAGGTATTTGAGCTCTTGTTTAAGATGCTGAAAAAGAAAGGAGTCTTGGGCATTATGACAAAACAACCCCCAAAGCAAGGCATCGTGAATTGGCAGTATACGAAAGACCCAACTCACATCAGCTTCTATTCCGTTAAAACCTTTCAATATATTGCTGCATTGTTCGACTGCCAGCTAGAGGTCATCTCTTACGACACAGTATTGCTAATCAAAAGATAAAACAGTACTCATTTACTTTTGCTCAGCGCCTAATAATCAACCCCTTCACGAGCCTTAACGCCCGCCTTATAGGCGTGCTTGATCTCTTTAATCTCTGATACCGTATCAGCTAACTCCTGCAACGCAGAGCCACCACCTCGTCCGGTAACAATCACGCTTTGCTCAAAAGGCCTATCTCGCAAAGCAGAAAGAATTCGTTCTTCTTCGAGGTATTTATAGGCAATCATATAGGTCAGCTCATCCAGCACGACCAAGTTGTAGCTGTCATCTGCAAGCATTTTCTCCGCTACCTTCCAGGTTTTTTCGGCCGCTTCGATATCTGCTTCTCGATCTTGCGTGTTCCAGGTAAAGCCAGTCCCCATTTGATAGAAGTCTACATCTGGCAATTTGTTTTTTAAGTAAAGCTCTTCACCTGAAAGCTGTGCCCCCTTGATAAACTGTACTACTCCAACCTTATGGTCATAGCCCAAGGCCCGCAAAACCATGCCAAAAGCAGAACTGCTCTTTCCCTTGCCATTTCCTGTAAGCACTATTAAGACACCACGTTCAATATTGGCTGCCTCGATATTAGCGTCTACATTGGCCTTTTGTTTTTGCATCTTCTTTTTATGTGAAGCATTTTTATCTTGCTTTTCCAAGGTCGTACTCCTTCAGGAAGGTAGGTTAGATTATTTATTTTATGAGCGGGCTCTGACTTGATCTAAAGCACTGCAAACGGACTTCATTCCATCAATCACGCGAAGTGAAAAACGATGCATTACGTCACCATTCACGGAAAATATATGCTGATTTCTTACTGCTGGAATCTCGCGCCAGGTAGCCCATTGTTGTGCATCGCCCAATTCTGCACCATGATGCGAAGGAACAATGATCACTTTAGGTTTCGCCTTGAGAATAACCTCTAGACTCACTTGCGGATAATCTAGCGAAGTATCATCAAATATATTTACTCCACCACAACTCGTTAAAATTTCATTGATCCAGCTGCCCGCACCTATCGTTCTTAAGGGCTCATTCCACAACTGGTAAAAGAAGCTTATTGGCGCTTTATGATGATTCTCTTTCTGTATGCCCTGCCAGTCTTGCTTAAACGTTGCAACGAGCTCCGCGGCTTTCGCATTCAGCCCAGTCAAGGCCCCCAGCTCTATGATTTCCGTTTCAATATCTGCCATACGCTTGGTTTCACTACGATAGACCTTTAAGCCCAAGCGTTCTAGGCGATCAATATCACCGGCAGGATTGCCTCCTTCCCAAGCAACAATCAAGTCCGGTTTTAAGGCGAGCACACTCTCAAGTTGAATCCCATTGTAACCACCGACCTGAGGTATTCTCTTAGCTTCATCAGGAAAATCAGCATAGCTTGTCGTTGCTACGATTCTACTTCCAGCACCTAGAGAAAATAATAACTCAACTGAGTGTGGAGAAAGCGCTACGATTCGCTTTGCAACAAAGGGTGCGTGGGAAGTTTCGTCACTATGAGACAAGGAAGCTTGAAAAGCCAAGACTAGCAAAAGCAATAAATTAAGTACTCTGAACATAAGCACGATTTACCATCCTCGACGACGAAGAACCAGAAGAAAGAAGGCACTACCAATTGCTGCTGTAATGACACCAACGGGTAGCTCATTATTATCGATCAAGGTACGTGCAAGCACATCAACCCATACCATGAAACAACCACCCAATAATACACACGCCGTTAAAACGTGCTTACTCCGGCGCTCTAGCAACCTTCTAACAATATGGGGCACCATTAAACCAACAAAGCCTATGCCACCACAATTTGCAACCAACGTTGCCGTTAACAAAGAACTAAGCAATAACATAGAAATTCGCAAACGCTTTACATCCACTCCTAATGCGGTCGCACTTTCATCCCCCGCAAGCATGACACGCAAACGCCGGTGATTGGCAAAAAATATTGCGATACAAATAAGAATAACTAAAGACGGCATCCATAATGCTCCCCAGTGAGCTTTACTAAAACTACCCATAGTCCAAAAAATAAGCGATGCAACGGCTTGAGCATCAGCCATATATAAAACCAAGCTCGTTGCCGCGCTGAACATAAAAGAAACCGCAACGCCGGCTAATAACATTCGTTCAATTTGCGCCCCCATACCCGAAAGAGAGATAACCAGAATAACCGACACAGCACTGCCAATAAACGCTCCAGCAGTGATACCGAGATCATACAGACCAGCATCACTTAGCATTGAACTAGCTCCACCTGCGGCAATGACCAGCACAGCGCCAAATGAGGCGCCTGAGGAAATACCAAACAAATAAGGGTCAGCCAGCGGATTTCGAGTAACCGTTTGCAGAACTGCACCGGCTAAAGACAAACCAGCCCCCGCAAAGAAAGCAAGTATCAGGCGTGGAAGACGCAGATCGAGTAGTACTTGCTCATGGATAGGGTCTGCCGATGCCTCACCCGTAATAACACTAATGATTTCGGCATACGATATATTGATAGGCCCAAAACCCA
>NZ_LWGE01001302.1:0-2732 GCF_001635315.1 Oleiphilus sp. HI0123 | reverse complement strand
AGGGATAAATCACTATGACCATCAAAGTAGGCATTAACGGCTTTGGCCGTATGGGTAGACTCTCACTCAGAGCTGCATTCGATTGGAAGGAGATCGAATTTGTTCAGATTAATGACCCGGCTGGCGACGCTGCTACACTCTCGCATCTGTTAAATTTTGACTCCGTACACGGTATTTGGGCTCATCAAGCAAGTAGTGAAGGTTCAAGCATACTTATCGGTGAGCATACGATTCCTTGCACACAAAATAAGACGATCTCTGAAACCGATTGGTCAGGCTGCGATATTGTTATCGAAGCGTCCGGCAAAATGAAGAGCAAGCAGGTACTTCAGGCCTATCTCGATCAGGGTGTGAAGCGCGTTGTCGTGACCGCTC
Organism: Oleiphilus sp. HI0123; assembly: GCF_001635315.1. NCBI lineage: Bacteria > Pseudomonadati > Pseudomonadota > Gammaproteobacteria > Oceanospirillales > Oleiphilaceae > Oleiphilus > Oleiphilus sp. HI0123. Next base: position 2,357 of record NZ_LWGE01001302.1, on the reverse strand, counting down.
CGGTCAAAGAAGAGGGTGTACTAAATATTGTGATGGGTGTGAACGATGACCTGTATGACCCAGAGGTCTACCCGATTATTACTGCTGCATCATGCACAACAAACTGCCTGGCGCCGGTGGTTAAAGTGATCCATGAAAGTCTAGGTATTAAACATGGCTCAATGACAACTATTCACGATATTACCAATACCCAGACCATTCTCGATGCGCCCCATAAGGATCTGCGACGTGCACGAGCCTGTGGTATGAGCCTGATTCCAACCACCACCGGTTCAGCTACGGCGATCACTCATATCTTTCCAGAGTTAAAAGGTAAGTTAAACGGTCATGCGGTACGTGTTCCATTAGCCAATGCATCGATCACTGACTGTGTATTCGAACTAGAAAAAGAAAGCTCGGTAGAAGAAGTGAACGCTCTATTAAAAAGTGCTTCTGAAGAAGCACTACAAGGCATACTCGGTTACGAAGAGCGGCCACTGGTTTCTATCGATTACAAAACCGATCCTCGTTCAGCCATCATTGATGCGCCTTCAACTATGCTGGTTAACGGCACTCAACTTAAGCTTTATGTGTGGTATGACAATGAATGGGGCTATGCCAATCGAACAGCTGAGCTGGTTCGTAAAGTCGGCCTCATCGACCAGAAAATTAATCACTAAGGCCATATTTGAAAACCATGAATATCAATAAACTCTCACCAGAAATTAAGCAATACCTGGTCGTAACAGGTAACTATTGGGCTTTCACGCTCACCGATGGCGCTTTGAGGATGTTAGTCGTATTGCACTTTCATGGCTTGGGTTACAGCCCGCTCGAAATTGCCATGCTGTTCTTGTTTTACGAGATCTTTGGTGTCATCACCAACCTTTTTGGTGGCTGGTTGGGCGCACATTTGGGGCTCAACAAAACCATGAATATTGGTCTGGCTCTGCAGGTGCTCGCATTGGCAATGCTGCTCGTTCCTGCCACTTTGCTCACAGTGCCTTGGGTCATGGCTGCTCAGGCTCTCTCAGGCATTGCTAAAGACCTGAACAAGATGAGTGCGAAAAGCTCGATCAAGCTGCTGGTTCCAAAAGATGCGCAAACTACACTGTATAAGTGGGTGGCAATTCTAACCGGATCTAAGAATGCCTTGAAAGGTGTCGGCTTCTTTTTAGGCGGCGCTTTACTGGCCACTCTCGGTTTTCAAGGTGCCGTTCTTGCTATGGCGCTAAGCTTGTTTGTGGTTTGGCTGGGTAGCATGTTTGCCTTAAAACAAGACTTAGGCAAGGCAAAGAACAAACCGAAGTTCACTGAAATATTTTCTAAAAGTCGGGCAATCAACGCCCTCTCAGCAGCTCGCTTATTTCTGTTTGGTGCCAGAGATGTTTGGTTCGTGGTTGCCTTGCCCGTTTATCTAGCGAGCGAGTTCGGCTGGAACCATTGGTCTGTAGGAGGCTTTCTTGCAAGCTGGGTAATCGCCTATGGTTTAGTGCAGTCCTTTGCCCCCAAGATTACGCAAAGCTCGACCAAGCGCGCCCCCGATGGCCATAGCGCGCTCGGCTGGGCGCTGCCTCTAATGCTGATACCCGCGGGCATCGCACTAGCCTTATCGAGCTCGCTTTCAGCACAGCTGGTGATCGTAATAGGTTTACTCGCCTTCGGCGCCCTGTTTGCTATAAATTCTTCTTTGCACAGCTACCTGATTGTGAGTTACGCCAGTGACGATGGCGTATCCTTAGATGTGGGTTTCTACTATATGGCCAATGCCATGGGCAGGCTAGTTAGCACCGTACTATCAGGTTGGATTTTCCAGTCTTATGGCCTTGAAGCATGTTTATGGGTATCGAGTACATTTATCGCCCTTTCGGCGACCATTTCACTTGCTCTTCCCAAACATAAAACGAACACAGTAAACACTTAAGCTTGAGCCTACGGTTCATGACTGTAAACTAGACCGCTTTCTTATTTGAACGGCCACAATTGTTATGAAAATGAATACCCGTGTTACGCTTATTTGTCTCTTGTTATCTCTGCCTTTGACTTGGTATACCTATCAACAAGATCAGAACTCCAAAGAAAGCCCGCAAAGCGACGAGCTCCTACAACAAGGAAGCATATATGAACGCCCTTACTCTCCGAGCTTTGGTCCTGCTGAGGCTAAAGTCACCATCGTTGAGTTTTTCGACCCAGCATGTGGTGCTTGCAGAGCTTTTTACCCTCTCGTAAAAGAGATTCAAGCAAGACATGAAAAGGATGTACGCATCGTACTTCGGTATGCAACCTTTCACCAAGGCTCTGAAGCTATCGTTAGAATGCTTGAAGCTGCGCGACTCCAAAACAAGTTCAAAGAGGTACTTGAAGCACTACTCATAGCC
>NZ_LWGE01001301.1:0-4622 GCF_001635315.1 Oleiphilus sp. HI0123 | reverse complement strand
AAGATAAGTAATTCAGCACGCTCATCTATCTCTTCAGTCTTGGTAAATAAAGCACCTAAGTATGGGATATCACCTAAGAAAGGCGTTTTAGTAACAGTTGTAGATCGTTCAGACTGGAAAATACCACCCAAGACAACCGTTTCACCATTACCAACAAGTACTTGAGTTAGTACCTCATTTGTTTCAATACTTGGAATACCTGCTGTCACTTCGCCACGGTTATCCTGATTGATCTTAAGATCCATAATTACCTGATCGTCTGGCGTAATTTGAGGCGTCACTTCTAAAGATAGCACGGCCTCTTTAAAGGAAACTGAGGTTGCACCAGAAGACGAAGCTTCCTGATAAGGAATTTCCTCACCCGATTTAATTGTCGCAGTTTGACGATCAGCCGTTACAATTTTCGGCTGAGCAACGATCTCACCTTTACCGTCGGACTCGAAAGCAGACAATTCCATATCTATCAAGAAATTGTCTCCGCCGAAGCCAACCGCCAATGAAGAACTGTTTGACCTGGTCACACCTAAATCAACAGCTAAAGCTCCTGGAAAAGAAATTCCTGTACCATTCTGGCCAGCAATATCAGTCAATTCAGAAAGCGTCGCTGTCGAACCACCAATAGTGAACAAATTATCTCCACTTTGGTCAAGAGCGCCACCGCCCCACTGAATACCCATTTCTTCAGCTATATTCGAACGAGCTCTTACAATTCTAGCCTCAATCAATACCTGACGAACCGGAATATCCCAAGTAGAAATCAATTTACGAATCTGCTCCTGCTTCTCCGACGTTTCTCTGACACTAATTGTATTTGTTCGTTCATCAGATGAAATAAAACCTCGTTCAGAAATCAACTCACTATCCTGACGCAACAGCTCTACAATATCTGCCGCTTTTGCATAGTTAATCTGAACGATCTCCAAACGTACCGGCGCTAATGCTGCAACCTGTCGGTTAGCTTCCAATTCAAGCTTTTCACGCGCCGCTATTTCTTCGGCTGGAGCGACAAGCAGTACATTACCCACCGTTCGCTTATCTAATCCTTTTGTTTTTAGAATCAGCTCTAGAGCCTGATCCCAAGGTACATTCTGTAAACGAAGGGTAATACTTCCACCCACGGTATCACTTGCGACCAAGTTAAGGCTGGTAAAGTCAGCAATTAACTGAAGAACAGCTCGCACTTCAATATTCTGGAAGTTCAAAGATAGCTTTTCACCTGTAAACGGGAACTTATCCTGTTTACGCTGATCGACTTCTTCTTCTGTTAGCGCTTCAACACTCACGGTAAATTTATTATCAGCCTGGTAAGCCAGGTAATCATAATGACCAGAAGCTTTAATTCTAATTAAGGCATCACCATCAACGATATCTGAATCAATACGACGAACAGGTGTTGCAAAGTCGACAACATCTAGACGCTGTCGAAGCCCCATAGGTAAGTCAACCTTTGGCATGCGCAACTGAATATGGCCACCCACTTCTGACATATCAATATCTACGTCAGGCGAAGCAAAGCTAACGACTATCTGGCCATCGCCCTTTTCACCACGCTGAAAGTCAATATTGGTTATGCCATTTCTATCCGCAGCAACTTTCCTAGAAAACGTATTCGCTGCTGGCATTGCTTCTGGCGATGACGCGACAGCTTGGTATGCTTCACCAGCACCCTCTGAGCCCACCAATACAAACAGCGTATTTCCACTCGTTCGCGTGCTATAGGGCACTAAGTCAACTAAATCAAGAATTACACGGGTTCGGTCCTTGGTGCCGATTACAGTCATGCGTTTCGCATTTCCCATACCAAGATTATGGTATTTCTCTGCCAGCTTACTGCTAGCACCCGGTAAATCGAGCGCTATTCTTGCTGGTTTTTCAATCGTATAGCCATTCACTTCCGGCGGCGTTTCATCAAAAATCAAGGAAATTTCAACTCGATCTCCAGGCAGAGAAGCAAAGCTAACATCGTTAAGGTTAGCGGCATTTGCATTCATTACTGCAAAGAAGCAAACTCCAATCAGGGTTATTAATTTACGCGTCTGAAGAACCATTTCTGTAAACCTTAATATTCTACTTACTTTTGACTTAAACATGTTTGCTCTATTTGATATATCATTCATTATTCCCAAGCCCCCTTAATTACTGATCGTCCAGCGAGATGGTTCGCGGCCTTTCAAGCCAGCCGCCATATCCGTTGGGAACAATTTCAATCAAATCAATCTGACCAACTCTTACATCTACAATTCGGCCATGGTTTTTACCCATATACTGCCCAACCTTGGCCATATGTACGCTCTGCAACTCATCAGCAATCAGCGCCCACAAAATATCTTGTTCATTTCGCTGAAGCGTACCAACCATTTTTAACTGCCCTAGAGAGTATGACTCCAGAACCTCAGGAACTCGATCAAAATCCGGCTTAACGTTACTTTGATCTTTTTGTATCTCTACCACGCTTACCACAACATCTTCAGGCGGCAAAAAAGGTGAACGTCTATTCGCAGCACTGTATGTAAATGCTCTATATACTTGTACTTCAGGCAAAGCCTCTATTTTTCCACGCGGCTTGGCATCAGCCTCTGCCATAAAGCGATCTAAATCACCAAAGCCACTACTCGTACCACAACCACTCAATAGAACACTTGATACGAGCACGAGAGACAAGAAAATTTTATTCATTATCTTCTCCTCCCTTTCTTCTTCTTAGATTGCCTACTTTTTTCTCTGTCTGCCTCAGTACCATAACGATATGTCTTCGCTTGCACAGTCATTTGCAGCTTATGACTGCTGCGCCCCTGACTATTTCCTTTAGACTTACTCTGCATCTTGGAAATATTCATATCATGCAAAGTCACGATTCGAGGCAAGCTTGCAACACCACTCACAAAAGACGCAATGTCATGATAAGTGCCGGCAACCACGATCTCCATTGGCAATTCAACATAGAACTCTTTAGAAACCTCGGGTTTCAACTGAATAGACTCAATTTCTAAGCCACTTCCCAGCCCGGTATTGGTAATATCTTCAAGTAGACCCGGAACCTCTGTTTTTGCAGGTAACTGCTTAAGAAGCACACCAAAAGATTTTTTCATGTCGTCCATCTGCAGACGAAAAGCCTCCAGATTTGCCACTTTATACGCTCTACTTTCATATTGTTGCTTCAAGTTTGCTTCTTCTGCAGCGACTCTATCAAATTCAGTATATTGATCCTGAATCAGGAAGAAATAACCGCCTACAATCAATACTAAAAATACAACAACTAAAACGACCGCTTTAACAGGTGCAGGCCATGAGCCTGCATTATTAAAGTCTATATCATTGGGATCAAAGCCTTTCAGGCTTTCCATAGATTCAGAAAAACCCACTATTTAGTCCCCTTTTCACTTGATTCCTGATCTTCAGCTAACTCAGGCGTCACCTGCTTAACACTAAGATCAAAACTATTTAGAGTCCCGTCATCACCTTTAATCGCACTCACGTCTTTCAGATTAGGGTTAGAAAACCAGACTGATGTTTCAAAGTTTCGCATCAAACCTGAAATACGGTTATTAGATTCAGCCAAACCCGTAATCTCTATGAGATCCTCTTTTCGCTCAAGGCTTTCATAATAAAGACCATCTGGAAGTGTTCTCACCAACTCATCCATCACACGAACGATAACCGGGCGTGTTCCCTGTAAGTCCTGAATGACCTTCATTCTATCCAAAAGCTCTTTCTTTTCTTTTTTCAGCTCTTTGATCTCTTTAATTTTCTTATCCAGCTCAGCCATTGAAGAGCTTAAATAATTATTTCGAGACTTTTGAGTTTCAATTTCGGAACTAACATAGTCTTGCCACAGGAATACAAGTACCACTGCAACAACAAGGACACCGATCAACGAGGTAATAAAATTCCTCTGTTTCTCGGCTCGGAGTTCTTCTCGCCACGGCCTAAGGTTAATAGAAGGCATTAATCAAAACTCCTCATAGCCAAACCACAAGCAATCATCAAAGAAGGTGCATCATTACTTAAAGCAGACGCATTCACCTTCGAGCTTAGGGTCATATCAACGAAAGGGTTAGCCACTATAGTCTTGATCCCTGCTTTCTCTTCAACCAGTTCTACAAGTCCATTTATTGACGCAACACCACCAGCAAGCACGACATAATCGACTTCATTATATTGGCTTGAGGAAAAGAAGAACTGTAATGAACGGGCGACTTGTTGAACGACTGCCTCTTTGAAAGGAGCTAAGACTTCACGCTCGTAGTCATCTGGCAAGCCACCTTGCTTTTTAGCTAGCCCGGCCTCTTCAAAAGATAAGCCATAACGTCGCTGAATTTCTTCTGTCAGTTGACGCCCACCAAATAACTGCTCTCTTGTATAGATCGTTTTGCCATCGGCAAGTACGCTCAATGTCGTCATCGTTGAGCCAACATCGACAATTGCGACTGTCTGCTCTTCACCTTCAACGCCAATTTGCGAACCGACAAGTTCAAAGGATCGTTCAATTGCGTAAGCTTCGATATCGATAACTTTCGATGTTAAGCCACCAATTTCCAGGGCTTCTTCCCGAAGTTCAACATTCTCTTTTCGACAAGCAGCTAATAATATATCAACCTGGTCAGCGCCCGACTCTGACTCGC
>NZ_LWGE01001300.1:0-7014 GCF_001635315.1 Oleiphilus sp. HI0123 | reverse complement strand
TACCCTGAGTATGTTGACTCTGGAACTCAGTGGCTGGGAGAGATTCCAGCGGATTGGGAATTATTTGACGGTAAGCGTTTATTCAAGAATCGAAGGGAGCCTTCATTAGAAACGGATGAGCAACTTGCGGCCAGCCAAAAATATGGCGTTGTTCCTCAGTCTTTGATGATGAAACTGAATGATTCAAAAGTCATGCTGGCATTGAAAGGAACCAGTTCATTTCGTCACGTTGAGGAGAATGATTTTGTAATTAGTTTGAGAAGCTTCGAAGGCGGAATTGAACATAGCAAATACGTAGGATGCGTTTCACCAGCGTATACAGTTTTATCTTCCGTGAAAGATATTGCGCCTAAATTCTATCGTTATCTATTTAAAAGTAAGCCATATATAGCTGCTTTACAGTCAACAACAGATAGTCTTCGCGATGGGAAATCCATAACATTCGAGCAATTTGGTGCCATTCCTCTTGTCTTACCGCAATTTGAAGAACAAGAAAAAATCGCCAACTTCCTCGACCACGAAACCGCCAAAATCGACACCCTGATCGAAAAACAACAACAGCTGATCAAACTGCTAAAAGAAAAACGCCAGGCCGTGATCAGTCATGCCGTCACCAAAGGCCTCAATCCCAGCGTCCCCATGCGCGACTCAGGTGTAGAGTGGTTAGGTGAAGTGCCGGAGCATTGGGAAGTAAAAAAATTCAAATACTTATGCGACAGAATCATTGCGGGGCCTTTTGGCTCTAGCATCACCAAAGATATGTACGTTAAAAATGGCTACAAGGTATATGGGCAAGAGCAGGTGATACCAAATGATTTTGAGATCGGTGATTACTATATCAATGAAAAAGATTACACAGAACTATCCCGTTACATCGTTGGTGAAGGCGATATTCTTATTAGTTGTGTAGGAACATTTGGAAAAATCGCTGTTTTTCCAGAAGGTGCTGAGCCAGGAATAATTAATCCAAGATTGATAAAAGCTGAGATCTGCCAAAATCATAACCCGTACTACATCAGAGAATTACTTAAAAGTGAGATGGTCTTTAAACAATTCGAACTTTTGAGTAGAGGTGGAACAATGGGAGTTATTAACATTGCTATATTGAGTGAAATATTAGCTGCTGTACCTCCTGAGAATGAGCAGAGTGAAGTAGTAGAATATATCAACCAACAAAAAGAAAAGTTCAGCAGCTTGATTGATCAGGCAAATAAGGCTGTTCAGCTGTTACAGGAGCGCCGTACGGCTCTGATCTCAGCAGCCGTAACCGGAAAAATTGATGTCAGAAGCTGGCGAGCCCCAGAACCATCCGATAATCAAAACAAGGAAGTAGCCGCATGAGTACATTGTCAGGAAGCGGTAAGGCTAACGAGTTTACCTTTCAAAATGATATGGTCGATCAGCTAGTCGCTAACGGCTGGCTGCTGGGTAAGCCTGAAGGCTACAACCGTGAACTGGCCCTGTATGAAGAAGATGTGCTGGGTTTTGTTAAAGAAACCCAAGATGAACAATGGCAAAAGTTCTGTGGCCTATATCCCCCTTCACCTGGAAATGAAAAGCATCCTGAGCAGAAGTTTTTAGAGCGTGTCGCATCCCAATTAAATAAAGCCGATCCTAACGCTGCCAATAAAGAGATGCGTACCTTTGGCACCTTGGGTGTCTTACGCCATGAGCTGCGTGATCGTGGTACACGCTTTAGTTTATGCCAGTTTAAACCCGAACATGATTTAAACCCGGATACCCTGGCGCGTTACAAACAGAACCGTTTACGGGTAGTACCGGAGCTGGTGTATTCACCTTGGGCCAATGAAGCAGAATTAGAGGCAACAGGTAATAAGGCTAAAGCATGGCGTATAGATCTGGTTTTATTTGTCAATGGATTGCCAGTGGCCACGCTGGAGTTAAAGTCTGAATTTAAACAGGCGGTGCAAAACGCAATAAAACAGTATAAGACAACAAGATTCGCAACCGATCCGGCGACTAAGAAACCCGAACCACTCCTTAGCTTTAAACGCGGTGCACTGGTGCATTTTGCCGTCAGCCAGTATGAAGTGTATATGGCCACGCGCCTCGAAGGGGAAGACACCTTCTTTTTACCCTTTAACAAAGGCACCAAGGATGGTGGAGCCGGTAACGATGTACCTAAGGATGTGAATCAGTACGCCACCGATTATTTATGGAATGAGGTGTTACAGCCCGATAACCTGCTGAATATTCTTGCCCGTTTTGTGCATTTACAAATCGAAGAAAAGGAAGACTGGGAAGGGCGTAAGTACAAGAAAGAGACATTAATCTTCCCGCGTTACCACCAGTGGGATGTGGTCACCAAATTGGTTGATGCTGCCCTTACCGAAGGCCCAGGTAATAAGTATCTGATACAACACAGTGCCGGTTCCGGTAAATCCAACTCCATTGCCTGGTCGGCGCATCAGTTATCCAGCATTCATACCGCAGAAGGTAACAAACTGTTTGATTCGGTGATTGTGGTCACTGACAGAACCGTGCTGGATGATCAGCTGCAAGAAACCATCTCGCAGTTTACCTCGGTAGAAGGTGTGGTGGGGCGTATTAACCGCAGCGAAGGTGATGGCTCCAAATCGGAAAAGCTGGCCGCAGCGCTGGAAGGTGCAACGCCGATTATTATCGTTACCATTCAAACCTTCCCCTATGTATTAAAAGCCATTGAAAACAGCGTCAGCCTCAAAGAGCGTAACTATGTGGTGATTGCCGATGAGGCCCACAGCTCACAAACCGGCAGCACCGCACGCCAGCTAAAAGAAGTGCTGATGGTTGATGGCAAGCCGCAAGATGAAGATTTAACCACCGATGATATTCTCGATGCAGCCGTGGCCTCACGCCGTGCCTCCAGCAACCTGAGTTACCTGGCCTTTACCGCAACACCGAAAACCAAAACGCTGGAGCTGTTTGGTCGTTTACCCAAACCGGAAGAAGCGCCTTCCAAAACCAATAAGCCCGAAGCCTACCATGTGTACACCATGCGCCAGGCCATTGAAGAAGGCTTTATCCTCGATGTGCTGAAGAATTACACCAACTACAAAGTGGCCTATAACCTGGCCTTGAAGATAGACGGTGCCGATGAAGAGGTAGAAAGCAAAAAAGCTAAGGTGAAACTCAACCAGTGGGTGCGCCTGCATGACTACAACATCAGCCAGAAAGTGCAGGTGATTGTGGAGCACTTTAAAGACAATATCATGGGCTTATTAGGTGGCCAGGCCAAAGCGATGGTGGTGACCAGCTCTCGTAAAGAAGCGGTGCGTTACAAGCTGGCGTTTGATAAGTACATCACCGAAAAAGGCTATCAGAAGATTCAGGCCATGGTGGCGTTCTCGGGTGAGCTGGAGTTCACCGATAGAGATCCTAATGCTGAGGCGTTAATCGGCGAGAAGTTTACCGAAACCAGTATGAACCCCGGCCTGAAAGGCCGTGATATGCGCAAAGCCTTTGACAGTGACGATTATCAGGTGATGATCGTGGCGAATAAATTCCAGACCGGTTTTGACCAGCCCAAGTTATGCGCCATGTATGTCGACAAAAAACTGGGCGGGGTAGAGTGTGTGCAAACGCTGTCGCGCTTAAACCGCACCTTCCCCGGTAAGGCTGAGTGTGGCACTTACGTGCTGGACTTCTTTAATGACCCTGAAGATATATTGGGAGCTTTCCAGCCTTACTTCCAAACAGCAGAACTGGCCGATGTATCCGATCCGGATTTGATTTTTGATCTATCCGATAAGTTAAAAGCAGCCGGTATATTCCTCTGGAGCGAAGTAGAGCAGTTCTGCGATGCCTTCTTTGTGAAGAGCAAAAGTAATGCTGCTATTGCCAATATCTGTAAGCCAGCGGTGGATCGCTGGCAGAAGCGCTACCAGTTGGCGGTAGAGGCATTTAAAGAGGCCAAGGATATGTTTGAGCGCACAAAGCGAACGGACGATGCTGTATTGATTGCTAACGCCGAGAATAGCTTTAAAGAGTGCAAGCAAGCGAAAGATGAGCTGGAAATATTCAAAAAGGACTTGGGTACCTTCGTACGGTTCTACGAGTTCATGTCTCAGATCGTAGACTACGACGATAAAGAGCTAGAAAGGCTCAGCTTGTATGCGCGCAACCTGCAACCCATGTTAAGGGAAGCGGTCATCGAAGATGGCGACATTGATCTATCAAATGTCCAGCTCAGCCACTATCGTTTGTCCAAGATCAGACAGCAGGACATTAAACTAAAAGTTGACTCGGAAGAGGACAAGCTTGAACCGGGTGACGGCTTAGGAACAGCCAAACCAAGAGATAAAAAAGAAGAGTTCTTATCTCACCTAATCAGCAAGCTAAATGAACTGTTTATTACGGACAACTTAACCGATCAAGACTTGGTTAATTACGCATACACAGTAAGAGATAAGGTTCGTGAGAATAAAAATGTTATGAGCCAAATTAGCAATAATACGGCAGAACAAGCGATGCTAGGTCACTTTCCTAAAGCAGTTGATGACGCCATATTAAGCAGTAGTGAAGCACATCAAGATCAGATGATGCAGTTGTTATCTGATCCAGAGAAGGCTGCGAAGTTTGGGCGAATTGTTTTTGGTTTATTGAATGCTCAGTAAGTAAATCATATTCAATATTGGGATAGGTTTTTATATGGATCTAAAATTCGAGTTTGACAATTCTGCTGATGCTTTTTCGTTTAGTAGAAACCTAACAAGAAGTTTAAAGGTTGCGTCTTGCTTTGAGCGCGATGAAGATAAGCATCTTGTTGTCGTGCGCGAGAAAAGTTTAACCGATATAAGTGCTTCTGCATTAGCGGTTTCAATAGTTACAGCAGGCCTAGTAAATGGACAGCAATACTTTGATAAAGAAAAGTTTATCTTGGTGATTGAAGCTATGCAGCGAGCCAATCCAGCGTTAGTAGATATGACTTCACCTCAAATTGGTGAGTATCTAGCAAGTTTGTCTCCAGAGCAATTGCAAGGTGTAGTGAGTAACACAAAAGGTGTTTACCACGAGATGCTATATGTGGATTCGGTAAACAGTGCGGGAGGGGAGGCAGTACTGCATGAGGACTTAAATAATCCAGGTTCAGATGTTGTGATTAGAGAAGATGGCGCTTTGAGTGAAGTCCAATTGAAAGCGACTGATAACGTAACCTACGTAAACGAGCATATTGAGAAGTATCCCGATATTGATGTTGTAGCCACAACAGAGGTTGCTGCAAAAATAGATGGCGTTGAAAGCTCGGGCTTTTCCAACGAATCTCTTGAACAAGATGTGACTAGCGGTGTTGAAGAGCTAATCGCAGGTAATGATACGGCCGATGTTGTTGTGAGTAATTTAACCTCTAGTGTCGCTGAAGAAAGTATTGGTCTTGGGCCCATCAGTATATTAACAGGGTTGCTGTTTGGTATTTTCTGAGTCTTTTTGAGAATAATCTAATCGAAATGCATATGCGGAAATAAGTAAACATATGGCATATATAAACAAAGGTTAGCGGAAGGTGGTGCAATAAACTCTACAGTTTTAATGCTGACCGTACCGTTGATCGGTTTAATTAGGTCTTAGAGTGTTGAGCAACAATACCGCAATACGGTTCAAGGTAAACCGTCATCCGGTTTAGCTGTAATAATTTAGACACAATATCACTAACTAAGAATCAGGCCGTATAATAAATCTGAGTTGTCACAGTTAGCCAAATGCTCCATCTAATAAACCACGTAAAAAACGTGGAGGACCCCCAGGGTCGTTCATACACACTGTTAGGGTTATAAAATGAGAGGGTTTTCTAGTCTTGTTCTATTCATTATTGGTTTAGCAATAACGCTTCAGTGGTTTGAAGATAATAAGTCCCTATTTGTTTTACTATGGCAAATAGTTTTAGTTATTGTACCTCTAGCCACGATAGGCGGTTTTATCAACGAGTTTTTTCAAAGAAAAAGGTATGTTAAATATTGGTATGACAAGCCGACTTGGTATGGTGCAATGGAATGTAATAAGTGCTTTTATGACTGGCAAAGTCGCCGAAATACTCCACCGGCTAAATGCCCAAGCTGTAGTTCCAAAGATATTGATGTGGTTTATGTGTATGAGAAAGCCATAAAGCAGGTCGAAAGGTCGGTGCTAACGGTAGAGGACTGGGAGCAAATACCTGAAGAGAATACTATTACTACGTATCCTTCGTGGTTATTTTTAACAACCATCTTCACAGTATTTGAGTTTATATTTATTTATGCCATGTATTCATCCTAACAAGTTTATCGAACCTCGTTTCGCCCATGATAGCTGATCAGCTATCATGGGATTGTAGAAAGGCATACGTCCTTTTATTTTGAATGCGACATTTGTTTTGCCAATAAAAAAGCCCGCATATCGCGAGCTTTCTAATATTAACTAGAGTGCTTTATCTTGCTTGCAGCTGCTGACTTTGCATGGCTTCGGCTTCAGCAATCATTTCAAGCTGCTCTTTTTTTGCCTCATTCAACACTTTCATATAAATTCTTTTTTTTCTATCTGACTTTACGTTATGTGCAAAGTGCGAAAGAGGTGATTCAACCGTAACTTTTGTTTTACGAATTATCATCTTCCGTCTCCGTATTATCCAACGCCTCTCTTAGGGACGCGGGAGTATATTTTTCGTCCAAATAATTGTCAATATTACCAATATTAAATTCTGGCCGAACTTTTTGATCTAAGTCTTTAAACAATAAATCAACTTGTAGGTTTTGTCCAAACTCTTCTTTTAATTTGCGGACTGTATCTTTCGATTTAAAGTACCTATCAACAAATACATCTAAATCAATAGCCCGTCCCATCGTTAATTCACGGGCTTTTGCAGCTTTCCAGGCATTTAATGGGTCATTGTAAACAAATGTGATAACAACGCAGTAATCCCTTTTAGGTGATAGGCATCGCTCAATATTCTGTTTGGTTTTATCATAGTCTGATAAGGTTCCATCAAGTATGAAGCTTTGTTTATTCTTCATTAACTTATCAAAAACGGCATCTACGATG
>NZ_LWGE01001299.1:0-4390 GCF_001635315.1 Oleiphilus sp. HI0123 | reverse complement strand
GCTTATCGAAGGCCTTAGTGATGCAGGTTGTCAGTTTGAAATGCAAGCTCATGTAAGCGAAATCACTGAACAAGGAAATGGTTTGCTTGCTCGTTTAAGTAATGGCCAAGAACTTGAGTGTGCCTTGGTTATTTCTGCCGTCGGCCTGAAAGCCAATATACAAATTGCTCAAGACTCGGGGATTGAATGCCAGCAAGGGATTGTCACCAACGCCTTGCTACAAACTAGTGCAGAAGATGTCTACGCCTTAGGTGACTGCGCAGAGATCGAAGGGCAGGTCAGACTCTACGTGCTGCCACTAATGACCTGCGCACGCACCTTAGCGAAGACTCTGACCGGCACACCGAGCCAGGTAAGCTTCGGCATCATGCCGATAGCAACTAAAACACCCGCCTGCCCCGTCGTCGTTTGCCCACCTGCCAGTGCTTCAGGCCAATGGCGCTTCGAACAAGATGGCCTGAATATTTGTGGTCGTCATTATAACGAGCAAGACTGTTTGGATGGTTTTGTACTAACTGGGCAACGCTGTGTTGAAAAACAAGCGCTAGTTAAAGAGCTCAGTAGTCTTTAAGCTAAAGACTCCCTGAATTAGGCGCTTTGTTTAAAACTCAACAAAGCGCGATTAATAAAGTGAGTCATGATCATGCAAGACGTACTACAACAACTCATCGATGTCCTTCAACTTAAGCAACTCAACAACTTAGTCTTTGAAGGTTGCAGCGAAGATTTGGGCTTCAAAAATGTATTCGGTGGACAGGTCTGTGGTCAAGCACTGATGGCGGCTTATCAAACAGTCGATCAACTCAGCGCTCACTCAATGCATGGCTACTTTTTACGCCCAGGGGATCATTCTCTACCAATTCAGTACGAAGTGCAGATTATTCGAGACGGTAGTTCTTTCGCAACACGGCGAGTCATTGCCCGGCAAGACGACAAAGAGATTTTTACCCTCAACGCTTCGTTTCAAAAAGATGAAGCGGGTTCAGAACACCAGTTTGATATGCCCGAAAGCAAGTCGCCAGAAGAACTGGCTTCCGAGCTGGAAATACGTCGTCGCTTTAAGCACCTGATACCTGAAAAACTTAGGGAGCAGTTCACCCGCGATAAACCAATCGAAATCAGACCAGTTAAGCCAATTGACTATACCAACCCGGATATTCGTCCACCCTATAAGCAAAATTGGTTTAGAGCGGTGGCATCAGTCCCCAATGATCTATCATTACACCATTGCCTTCTGGCCTATGCCTCGGACTTCGGCCTGCTTGGTACTAGTATGCTGCCGCACGGTTTGAGTTTTATGCAAAAAGGCATGCAAGTTGCGAGTCTTGATCATTCGATATGGTTCCATCGCCCTTTCAAGGTTGATGAATGGTTACTTTACGATATGGATAGCCCTAGTGCGTCAGGCGGAAGAGGCTTTAATCGAGGGAATATTTTTAACCAACAAGGTGAGTTAGTTGCTTCAGTATGCCAGGAAGCATTGATTAGAAAACGTAGTTAAAACTGCAAATGCGTGACGCCTTGCTAGGATACGTCACGCGTATCGCTTTCAGACTTATCAAGCCACTGAAGTAGCCTCTCCATCGGCAAAGGTGGGGTTAGTAAATAACCTTGAACAGAATCGCACTTTAGCTCTCTTAAGCGCTCCATCGTCTCTTCATTTTCGACACCTTCTGCCACCACCTGATAACCCAGTTTTTGGCACATGTTAATGGTTGCTTCAGCAATGAGCTCATTGCCCTCATCCCCACATATTCCCGATATCAAGGATTTATCGATTTTAATCTCTGTCGCCGGTAATGACTTTAAATACGCCAAAGAGGAGTAGCCAGCGCCAAAGTCATCAACCGATAAACGTAAGCGTAAAGCACACACTTTATTTAAGACCTCAATCGCATCCAAAGGATTCGCCATCATCGAGGTCTCAGTTAACTCAAAATAAATGCGCTGAGGATCGCTGTTGTTATCAGCCATTTGAGCGCTCAGAAAATCAATCAAATCTCCCTCTCGCAGGTTCAACACCGATAGATTGATTGACATATTCAAGTCCCAACCAAGCTCTTTGAGACTATTCTGGGCTTTAAGTGCATTGCTCACCACCCAGCGTGTTAATGCTTTAATAATGCCTGTTTGTTCGGCAATCTCAATAAACTCATCAGGCCTAACCAAGCCATAACGCTCATGGTTCCACCTTACCAAGGCCTCCATACCTACAACTCGATTCTCTTTAAGAGAGTATTTAGGCTGAAAGTACAAAGCCAGATGATCATTCTTGATCGCTTCCTTCAATTCAGAAACCATCATCAAGCGGCGCGCATTGTATTGATCATATTCAGGGCGATAGTAAGAAAGGTGTCGCTCAAGTGCTTCCGATGAGTCTGCAGCTACTTGGGCATGGCGCAATAAAGTTTCGGTGTTCAAACCGTGCTCAGGACAAACAGCCACACCAATTACCGGACGCAGTTCCAGACGCATCTCCTTAAACTCAATTGGTTGCATTGCCTGCTTTAGAATTTCATTTACCTGCTCTGTGTGGCTTTCCGCAAGCTCTGCCTCAACGAGCATCACAAATGAGCCTGGCTCCAAAGAACAAATTAATGCTTCCTCGGAAGGCCCCTGAAGTTTGACGATACCTGGCATATTAACCGACAATGCAGCGAAATTCTGAGCCACCTCGACCTGCATTAAATCAGTATTATGGTGACCCAAGGTACGACTGATCTCCATATAACGAAGGATTTCGATCACACAAATAGCGATCCGTTTATTCCCACGAGACTCAATAACCAAATTAGCCTGCTGCTCAAAGCAGGAGCGGTTTGGCAAGTGGGTCGTGGGATCAGATAAAGACTTGTTTAATAGCTTCTGTTCGGTTTCTCTGCGCTCAAGTTGCTCCAGTAATCGTGCTTCTTGCGCAGCTATTCGCTGCCTATGCTCTTGATAGAAACGTGAGGCTAAGGCTGCGTTTAGTATAAATAGCTCTAGTGCTGAACCGATCTGCATACCGTACTCGGTAACGAAGCTCACCGGCATCAGGCCCTGTTTACTGAGCGCAGATATCGTCACACCAAACATGAAAGTACTCCATGCTGTGGCATAGATCCACGCCATCCTATTCCCCATAAAGCCCAATATTGGCCCCATTATGAGTAAAACAAAGCTGCCAGGAATGGCCCCCATCACCGACAATTGCAAGGAGGTCTGCGCATCAAATACCAAGATGCCAGCAAGGCCAATCAAGGCAATACCAATGATCGCATTGATTAAATACCCCAAAGTCTTACTGTATTGCTCAGGCTTGAGAAATTCTCGTGAGAATAGCGCTGAAAAAAGTAAACAGCTGGACGGCAATAACAATAAAAGCGTGTGATGAAACTCGGGGTTATCTGAATAAATAAAGGGGAAAAGCTTCGCTCTCATAATACCAAAGAACAGCATGTACAAGAATGCTGCGACTGAATAGTATAAATACAGCTTTTCCCTGAGCGCGACAAAGATTAATAAGTTAAAGAAGACAATAACTGATACAACGCCAAAGTAGGTCGCATGTAATGCGTCTTCTTTTCCTAGCTGCACAAAGGTGCTCGTTGCATCAGAAATTTTCATCGGAACCAACTGAGAACCTGCCGTGTCGACTCTTAGATAAATCTGGTGGGTTTCACCCGCAGCTATTTTGACAGGAAAGAGAAAATTAGGGTGATCTATCAGGCGCTGCGAATAGGGCTTTCTATCTCCGGTGTGAACTTCACTGACTAAGTTGTCACCTGCAAAATGATAAAAATCCACATAATCCAACAAAGGGTAACTGATCTCTAGAATCTGCTCCTTTTGCGCCTGGCTTGGGTTACTTAATTCAAAACGATACCAGTACGGATAACGCTGATAACCAAAGTTAGCCGAGTCTTCACTAAGACCTTTCCATTCACCTTCTCTTACAAGGCTTTTTATTGCCTCTATGCCGCTGTTACCTGAGTGATCTACTAGGTATTCACTTCGAATAATACGGGGCGCACCATCGTCTGGCATCACATTCGTAATACCCCAAGCAGGCCCGATAAAGCTTCCACTTAGACACAGCAAGAATATCAGTAGCGGCCTAAGCAAAATGTTTTTTAAGAACGTCATATATAAGGTTGGCTAATTTTAGTGTAAACAATTTCTCTGTTTCTTAAGCGTAGCAGGACAATTGATTTTTTCCTCTGCTCACTTGATATACATTTATGAGTAGATTCCCCCTTATTCACAAACTATTTCAAACAAATACATGCTATGACTTCAACTAAGCTCTATACTGAAGCTATGCTGCCTATAAAAAATATACTTGTAGAAAATAAGGAGTTATCGATGAGTAGTGCAGAAGCGAGCAAACAAGCCAAAATAATTAGTGAAC
>NZ_LWGE01001298.1:0-3845 GCF_001635315.1 Oleiphilus sp. HI0123 | reverse complement strand
AAGTTCTATCAAGCGGGGTGTGTTGGCTGGACTCACGAGGTCGTAAAACAGTCTTCCCACCCCATACATTCTTTCCCTTGTATGTCGCAAGGTTTAGCCCCGAAAGGGGCTTCTTTTTTAACCCCCATCATAAACTTGCTGAAATCAGTGCAATCGTTCAATATGCGCTTTTAACCAAAGCCAACACTTACAAATAGCAGCTGTTTCAGACCTTAGATGCGCACACCTATATTCAATTACCCAATAAGCTGGCTCAAAGCTTTTCTGGCAAGCCTGGTTATTTTCTCCTGCTCTACAAAGGTGTGGAGCGAAAGCGCCAATATCGCGGTTGCCTCTAACTTTATCTCCACCGCCAAAGTTTTAATTAAAAACTTTGAGAGTGAAAGCAAGCACAAGATCCATGCCTCCTATGGATCGTCGGGTAAGTTGGTCGCACAAATTACTCACGGCGCTCCTTTCGAGCTATTCTTGTCGGCCGATCAAAAGTCACCACACTTCCTCAGCGCTAAGCACCTTACCCTACCAGAGTCACAGTTCACTTATGCGATCGGACGGCTGGCACTATGCGCTAACACCCCTATTTCTGACGCCAGTTTGTCAAATATACTAAAAGCGCCGCAGATTAAGAAAATAGCATTAGCTAATGCTAAGCTTGCCCCTTATGGACGCGCTGCCCAACAAGTATTAGAACAACTTGAAATAGACCAAACTGATCGTAACAAATGGATTCGCGGCGAGAATATTGCGCAAACTTTCCAGTTTCTGATCAGTGGTAACGTTAACCTAGCCTTTATTGCAAAAGCTCAAGCAAACTCTTCAGACAATATTCAGTCAGAAGCATGTATTTCTATTCCCTCTGAGCTATATGATCCGATAAAGCAGGATGCTATTCTACTAAGTCGAGCAAACAAGTCCCCTGCTGCCATTGCTTTCTATAACTATCTTAAACAAGGCAAAGCTAGGGAGATAATACAAGGCTTTTCGTATAACGTGCCCGACATCACTCTAGACAATCAGCACAATTAAGCAGCGATATGTTTTTTTCTGAAGCAGATTATTCAGCCATATTAGTCACATTAAAACTTGCTACAGTTGTTACGATCAGCTTATTAGTCATGTGCACGCCACTTGCGTGGTGGCTTGCCCGCACAAAATCTTGGCTAAAAGTACCTGTATCTGCCCTGGTCTCTCTACCCTTAATTTTACCCCCCACGGTACTAGGCTTTTACCTTTTGATCGCAATGGGACCAAACGGGTATATTGGTGAAATGACCCAGAGTCTGGGCATTGGCACGCTCCCCTTTACATTTTGGGGGCTTGTACTTGGCTCAATTATCTACTCGCTGCCCTTTGTTGTGCAACCAATACAGAATGCTATGGAAATGCTAGGTGATGATGCCATCGAAGCTGCCGCCACCCTTAGAGCCTCTCCAATTGATCGTTTTTTTACGGTAACCCTTCCCTTGTGTAAGCCAGGTTTTTTAACGGCCGCAGTTCTTGGTTTCGCGCATACTGTTGGCGAGTTTGGGCTTGTTTTGATGATTGGCGGAAACATTCAGGATGAGACGCGCGTTATTTCTGTTCAGATTTATGACCATGTAGAAGCGCTGGAATACTCCCAGGCCCACGGGTTAGCCGGCATTATGGTTATATTTTCCTTTATCGTGCTGCTTTGCTTATACAGTTTTAACAGAAGGCAAAATCTTTTTGGTGGACTGAAAAATGGAGTATAAGCCTACAATCGCGATCAACCTCCACTCCACACGCAGCCCGCGCAATGGCAAGCCCTTCGAGCTACAAATCAACACCACGCTTCCAGGGGACGGAATTAATGTAATCTTTGGGCATTCCGGCTCAGGGAAAACAAGCCTATTACGCTGCATCGCAGGCTTAGAGCACGCAAGCGGATCTCTAGTCATAAACGGAGCTGAATGGCAAAGCTCGACCTCTTTTTTGCCAACCCACAAGCGTCCAATTGGTTATGTATTCCAGGACGCCAAGTTATTCCCTCATTTAAGCGCAATAGGCAATCTAGAATATGCTATTAAGCGCGCCAGCAAAAGCAGCGCAAAGCGTATCAGTATCGAGCATGTTCTTTCAATTCTCGGAATCGAAGCTCTTCTAAACAAGAAGCCCGATGAATTATCAGGAGGAGAACGCCAGCGAGTTGCGATTGCCAGAGCTTTACTTGTTCAGCCTGAACTCTTATTAATGGATGAGCCATTAGCTTCTTTAGATAAAGCCAGAAAACTCGAAATCCTTCCCTACGTTCAAAAGATTCGATCAGAATTTCGTATACCAATTTTATACGTCACTCACTCGGTAAACGAAGTCGCTAAACTTGCTGACCACTTAGTAATACTTGAAAACGGAAAGCTTAGCACTCAAGGTAAGGTTTCAGATGTGCTTTCTAATCTAGAGACAGCCGACTATTTAGGAAATGAAACAGGTATTATCATCCAAGGGCGAGTTAACGAGCTAGATGAACAATGGAACCTCGCAGCCGTAGACTTTGAAGGCGAACGCATATGGATTCACAATAAGGGGCTAGCGCATGGCGCAGAACTTAGAGTGCGTATATTAGCAAAGGATGTCAGCATCACTTTAAGTCAATCGAAAAACAGTAGCATTCTTAATCTATTACCGGCAGTAATCGACGAAATAGATGAAAAAGATTCTTCTATGGCTTTAGTAAGTTTAAATATTGGTTGCAGCAAGTTAATTGCCCGAGTAACTCGAAAATCCGTTCACCAACTAAATTTAATTGCCGGACTAAAGGTATGGGCCCAAATCAAGTCCGTTGCAATAGTTGAATAGTCTCAGAAGCTTCATTTTACAGACCAACAAAAAGCATCAATTCGAAAACACCGGCGCGTATCTTAGTGTTTAGTAGAATCTAAATTTTGGGAAATTTTAGGGAAGTATTTGTGCTTGAGGGTTATGAAGTTGGCTCCCCGAGCTGGGCTCGAACCAGCGACAAACGGATTAACAGTCCGCTACTCTACCAACTGAGTTATCGGGGAACTTCATCAACGGCGCGAATATTATCGCCTTAACTGATGGTCGTCAACACTTTATTGTAAAGAAAATGCAGTATTTCTTAAAAGCGTGATTTTTGTATAAATAATCAACAAAATCTGGGGCTTACAGCAACTTTCTTACATTAGGGAGATTTTTAAAATCACTATCTCCGCTTACTAGGACGTCGAGCCTGCTTAACGCCTTTCTTAACCGCTTTAGTGTGTGCCCTGCTTTCTTTAGCGATTTCCTGACTAGTTTTCTGCCTATGCTTGATAGGAGGCAAGTTAACCAAATCTCGCAATTCGTTAATATCCTTAACCTTAAGCTCTTCCCAGGCGCCAACCTTTAAACGACTTGGCATAAATATACAGCCGTAGCGTACACGCTTAAGCCTGCTTACCTGAACTTCCTGAGACTCCCATAAGCGACGAACCTCTCGATTACGACCTTCCATGACAACAACGTGAAACCACTTATTGCGGCCCTCGCCACCGTATTCTTGAACGTCGGTAAACTTGGCAAGTCCGTCATCGAGTAACACACCTTGCTTAAGTCTTTCGAGCATCGCGCCATCGACTTCACCATGGATCCGAACTGCGTACTCGCGATCAACACCGTAAGATGGATGCATTAAGCGATTAGCTAATTCGCCATCGGTTGTCAAAATCAACAAACCGCTAGTATTAATATCCAGACGACCTACCGATATCCAGCGCTGCCCCTCAAGCTTCGGCAGGTTATCAAAGACGGTTGGTCGCCCTTCAGGGTCAGAATGTGTACAGACAACCCCTTCAGGCTTGGAATAAACAATAACCTTATATTCT
>NZ_LWGE01001297.1:0-2581 GCF_001635315.1 Oleiphilus sp. HI0123 | reverse complement strand
TCATGTAGGCGAGCGTGGCGTGAAGCTTTCTGGCGGTCAGCGTCAGCGTATTGCGATTGCCCGAGTCTTATTGAAGAACGCCCCAATACTTGTTCTGGATGAAGCCACGTCTGCTTTGGATTCGGAAGTCGAAGCTGCGATTCAACAAAGTTTATATACCTTAATGGAAGGCAAGACAGTCATTGCGATCGCTCATCGCTTATCTACCATCGCCGCACTAGACAGACTGATCGTATTAGACGAAGGCAAGATTGCCGAGCAAGGCAGCCACACAGAGCTACTTGCCCAAAACGGTATTTATGCGCAACTTTGGGCTCGACAGTCGGGTGGTTTTATCGGAGATTAAAACTTTGGGGTCAGAGTAAAAACTATTATTTTTACTCTGCCCCCAAATCTTGCCTTAACCAAACACCACTGTTTTATTTTCGTGGATAATAACCCTCTCTTCCAGGTGCAAACGCAAACCTCGTGCTAATACATTCTTCTCGGCATCTTTACCTAAGCGAACCATATCTTCTATCGTATTACTGTGACTAATACGAATCACATCCTGGTCGATAATAGGCCCTTCGTCCAAATCTTGAGTGACATAGTGACAGGTTGCACCAATCAATTTCACGCCTCTGTCATAAGCTTGATGGTAAGGCTTTGCCCCAGCAAATGAAGGTAAGAAGCTATGATGAATATTGATCACGCGTCCTGCATATGTCTCACACAGGTCAGCAGGTAAAATCTGCATATAGCGAGCAAGTACCACCAAGTCGGTCTGGTATTCATCCACCAAGCTACTAACCTGGTCGAAAGCAGCTTGTTTGTTTTGTGGGTCTACCGGCACATGGTGATAAGGAATATCGTGCCATTCAACCATACGGCGTAAATCATCGTGATTGGATATCACTGCCACAATTTCCGCATCCAGCTCATTGCTGTGCCAGCGATGTAGTAGATCCGCTAAACAATGGGATTCCTTTGAAGCCATCAACACGACGCGTTTCTTAGTATTAGAATCGCTAATACTCCATGACATGGAAAACTCTTTGGCAATGGGTTCAAACACTGTTTTGAAGTTTTCCAGATCAAAAGGAATCGAACTCGCCTTGATCTCATTGCGCATAAAAAACCAGCCGTTCTTCTGGTCGGCATGGTAACTCGCTTCAGTGATCCAACCATTATAAGTTGCCAGAAAGTTACTGACTTTTGCGACTATACCAGTACGGTCAGGGCAAGAAACGACAAGACGATAGGTTTGTTCCATAATATTTTACTGCTTCCACAATCGTTTAAGGACTAATTTGTATTCAGACATAGGCGCTCAAAATAAAAAAGAGAGCCACGAAGACTCTCTTTATTATAGATAGGTCTGAGATAATTCAAGCTTATCTCTTATTCAGACTTTGCCGCAATGATCTTCGCCTGCCATTCTTTTGGCGCAGTCTGGTGAACTGAAATACCCTGACTATCAACGGCAACTGATACTGGCATGTCAACCACATCAAATTCATAAATAGCTTCCATACCTAGTTCAGGGAAGGCAACCACTTCAGCATTCTTGATTGCTTTTGACACCAAGTAAGCCGCGCCACCCACTGCCATCAAGTATACTGATCCGTATTCTTTAATCGCATCAATCGCCACCTGGCCACGCTCGGCTTTACCGATCATGCCCATCAGGCCAGTTTCTTTAAGAATGGTATGTGTAAATTTATCCATACGTGTTGCCGTAGTCGGGCCAGCAGGGCCAACAACTTCCTCACGAACCGGATCAACAGGCCCAACGTAGTATATAAAGCGGCCTTTCAAATCTACTGGCAGCTCTTCACCATTGGCTAGCATCTCAGTCATTTTCTTATGAGCTGCATCGCGGCCAGTCAGCATTTTACCTGAAAGCAAAACCGTATCGCCCGGCTTAAGGTCGGCGACGTCTTCTTTAGTCACGTTATTCAAATCAATGCGCTTAGCACTGTCGCCAGCTTCCCAAGTAATCTCAGGCCAGTCTTCAAGACTTGGAGGTGTTTGCAATGCCGGGCCGGAGCCATCTAACACAAAGTGAGCATGACGTGTGGCAGCACAGTTTGGAATCATTACGACAGGCAATGATGCAGCATGCGTTGGATAGTCGTTAATTTTTACGTCCATAACCGTTGTTAAGCCACCAAGGCCTTGAGCACCGATACCCAGGTCGTTGACCTTATCCATAATCTCTAAACGTAACTCTTCAACACGATTTTGAGGGCCACGCTTACGAAGCTCATGAATATCAATCGGCTCCATCAAAGCTTCTTTCGCCATCACGGCAGCTTTTTCAGCTGTACCACCGATGCCTATACCCAACATGCCTGGCGGGCACCAGCCAGCGCCCATCGTAGGAACCGTTTTCAGAACCCAGTCAACAATACTGTCACTAGGGTTCAACATCGCCATTTTTGACTTATTCTCGGAACCACCGCCTTTTGCAGCAACTTGGACGTCGACAGTGTTGCCTTCGACAATCTCATAGTGGATCACAGCAGGTGTATTGTCTTTAGTATTCTTACGAGCGCCGGCAGGGTCATCTAGGATTGAAGCACGTAAGACGTTATCT
>NZ_LWGE01001296.1:0-2323 GCF_001635315.1 Oleiphilus sp. HI0123 | reverse complement strand
CCCTGATGCCGCGGTACTTGTGCATCCGGAATCTCCGCAAAGTATGGTTGAATTTGCTGATGCGGTCGGTTCAACGACTCAGCTTATCAAAGCGTCGCAAGAGTTGCCGAATCAAGAATTTATCGTCGCTACAGATAACGGTATCTTCTATAAAATGCAGCAGTTGTCGCCTGAGAAAGTCTTTATCGAAGCGCCCACTGCCGGTTCTGGAGCGACCTGCCGATCCTGTGCACATTGCCCGTGGATGGCAATGAACGACCTGGAAAATATGTACTTGGCATTAAGTGAGGGGAGTGGCGAAGTAGAGGTCGACTCCGAATTAAGAGCCGGTGCACTTAAGTCCCTTCAGAGAATGCTAGACTTCTCAGCTACGTTGTAAATAACTTTGGCTTTCCATTCACCCTGTTTGCGCGTTTAAAACAGCGGGTTTTCTTTGATGGCATAGAAGAGGTCCAGTCTTGACTGGATCTTAAGTTCATCAAGCTCACTTGTGGTTTTTTTCAAGGCAAGGCTAAGCTGCTCGATAGCTTGATTCATTCTAGCGGTAAGGTAGAAATATTCTGCTCGTGCTTGGTGCAAATGCGCGATATCACCAGCGAGCCCCGCTACCTCAGCAAGTAAGTACCAAATCTCGGGGTCTTCAGGGTAACGTAGGCTCATTTTAGTGAGTAGATGATTCGATTCCTTAATTTTGTTTGCATCAAGATACGCTTTTGCCAGCGCTCGAGATAAAGAGTAGTTGTGAGGGTTCCTGCTTAATTGTTGCTCAAGGGTGCTGATTGCATCGGTGTGGCGGCTGGCATTGGATAATGCTTGCGCATAGATGGTGTTGATCGATATCTGGTTAGGATACTGCTCTAATAGTTTTTCCAGAAGCTCAATCGTTTTGAGGGGCTTGGTTTTTAGGTGAGCATAGGCAAGGCCAAATGTCGCGGTACTAATTTGTGTCGTATTACCCTTTTGCAGAATATTGTTGAAGTATTCAACTGCAGCTTGCCTGGATTCCGCATAGTCACTAATGATCATGTTTTTACTAAAGTGAAAGTCAATGTCATCTCGATAGCGTGCTCTGGGGTACTGCTCAGCCCTCCCTCGCGTATCACTAATTCGCGTATCGGACAGAGGGTGTGTTGATAGATATTCTGGGAGGCTCTCTGCTCTGAGCCGTGTTTGTTTGTACATGCGTTCAAACATCTTTGGCATTGCTCGCGGGTCGAAAGCTGAATTTGCTAAAATCTTAATACCTAGGCGGTCAGCCTCTTGTTCGTTTTTGCGTGAAAACTTTAGTTGTTTCTCTGCACTAAGTGCCTGAGTGCTTGCCAGTGCAGCGACGCCAGCTTCTGAACCAGCTGTCGCAGCAATAATTGCGCTTGCCAGAAAGCCGGCGAGTGTCAGTGGCGCCGCAAGCTTTTGTCGTTCGAGCATGCGGGCGTAGTGTCTTTGGCTGAGGTGGGCGAGTTCGTGAGCAATAACGGATGCAAATTCTTGTTCGGTATTGGCGTTAAAGAATAACCCTGCGTTTACGCCAATAATGCTACCAGGTACTGCAAAGGCATTTAGGCTTGGATTGTCGACAATTGTAATGGTGAAGTCGCGATCGATTACGGCAGAGTTTGGCGCGAGTTTATATACAAGGTTGGTGAGGTATTCGGTGACTAAAGGATTATCATAGGCTTGGGTGTGGCGTCTAAATGTGCGCAACCAAGCGTTGCCTAGGGCTTTTTCTTGCTGGATTGAAACGAGGTTTGACGAGCTATTGCCAAGGCTAGGGATTGTATCAGTGCTCGAGTCTGCGTGAGTGCTCGATATTAGTAAGCAGAGTAGTAAAAAGCTAAGGCTTTGTCGTCGTGGCATCTTCGATTGTATTGTATGGTGTGTTAGGTTCTTAGATATAGGCCGAATTCGGAGCAGATGCAAGTGAATACTTTGTCAGAATGAACTAGGGTGGCAGCTGTCTGAGATTAGCTTGTATAACCTCCTGTCGCTGCTATAAGATGTTCTTTCCTTGGGTTTTGTTTTTATTGATAGGTAGTTATGCAATTCGATTATTTAGTAGATGCTTCTGGTGAGGCCTGTCCGATGCCATTGCTCAAAGCTAAACAGCAATTAAATAAGATGTCGGCTGGTGAATGTGTCAAAGTGATCGCCACTGATAAGGGCTCCGTTAGGGATTTCGCTTCGTTTATAGCTTTAACAGCTCATGAGTTAATCGAATCTTCTGAAGAAGACTTAGAATCGTCGCGCTTTGTGTACTATATTATTAAGCGCTAAGGCGTTTCATTCCCGCTTAGTATTCTAATTTATGGGCATTGATTTTAGTAAG
>NZ_LWGE01001295.1:0-3348 GCF_001635315.1 Oleiphilus sp. HI0123 | reverse complement strand
AAATTGATCCATATCAAACGCTAAGGATTTGACAGTGCCACTTCTGATAGCAGTGAACTATGCTCCTAACAAAACAATCGTATTTAAGTCAGGAGCATTAAATGATTAGTCTTGAAGATATTATGACGACAGAGGTGACCACCCTAAGTAAACATCATTCAGTGTTGGATGCTAGGGAACTTATGAGTAACAAGGGGATTCGCCATATCCCAATTACTGATGCACAAGGGATTGGAATTTCAGCTACATGTGGTTGTCTGCAGAGAACGACCCTTGGCAATATGATCGTGACATTCATACGATTGCACGAGACTTCGATGGCAAGGCCTCTACGCTAGCGTATCGTTCTGAATACGCACGTGTTTCAGGTGATGACATTCACTACGTCATTGATAACGACTTTGAGCTAGAAACGCGCGAAGAGAGCAATAACAACTTCAAGGTTTTGACCTATAACGTTTGGAACCTGCTACCCGGTATTACCTCAAAGAATACACATCCTCGCCTGGATACCATCGCAGAGCTTGTAAAAGGCTACGATGCAGTTGTATTTCAGGAGCTTTTTGACCCGGTTCTGACAGCACATTTTAGAAGCAAGATCAGTGAGGAATATCCTTACCTGACAGACATTCCATTCAAGCTTGGTAAGTTACTGACAGGTGGCTCTTTCATTGCGAGTCGTCACCCGATTATTGATCACGATGATGTTGTCTATGATGCATGTCGAGCAGATGGTTGCTTAGCGTCTAAGGGCATGAACTATGCGAAAATTGATAAGGGTGGGAAAATCTATAACCTGTTTGGAACCCACACGCATGCCTACACGACAGCAGATGATATTGCGGTTCGATTTTCTCAGCTAGCGCAGCTAAAAGGTTTTGTAGATAGCAAGAACATCCCATCAGATCAACCTGTACTGATGGCGGGAGATTTCAACGTCGATAAGGTGAACTTCCCACAAGAGCACGTAGACTTTTTATCGCTTATGAATGCAACAGAACCTACAGCGTTAGGCGAGTACCCTTACTCTTACGCAGGCCCTGTGAATGTTTATGCGGATGATCAATACAATGAGTACTTAGACTATGTGTTGTATTCAAACGAGCATCAAGCGCCAGTTTATTCTCATAACAAGATGCTGACGCCTCGTAGTATTGAATGGGATCACTGGACCACTTGGGACTTGTCAGATCACTACCCTGTAGCGAGTGAGTTTGTATTCGCTGAGTAAGCCACTTTTTCTACCCTAGTTGCGTATTGATACCCACACTGTTTAGTGTGGGTTTTTTTCGTTTTGAGCGAGGCAAAAGACGCACGACTCGCTTTCTCCCGGCTGAGACATCGCGCCGGTATATATCTAATCTCTATTGAGCTTAATCTAAGCCAATTGTGATCTATTGAGGCGTTCTGCTCGTAAATCGTTTTGACCACTATTCCAATGTCTTGTCTTGAACTCTAATGAATCCATATAGGGCAATATGATGAAAGAGCGTAAGTTTCAGGTTAAACCCGGCACACATAAAGGAAATAAGGCGGCGCGCTTACCTTGCCGTGGCTGTACAAAAAACTGTGGAAACTATATGGTTTGTGAAGGCCGTCCATGGAGGACTCTAAGTGACCACAACTAAGTTATCTACCCGACTTTACGATACATCTTATCGAATCGTTGGCATCTTATATCTTGCCTCGGGCCTGTGGTGTGCGATAAATCCCACATTGTCCGCCAGTTTCTTGGGGATAAACTTTCAGAGTGAGATGGGGCTTGCCGAATTCTTTTCTGTCTATGGAGGGCTTCAAGTAGGGATCGGTTGTGCAATGATACTGTCATCATTTTACAAGCCTTACTTGGAAGGCGCCGTCTTTTTCGCAGCGATAGTATCGACAGGGCTAATAGGCTTTAGGTTGATCGCTTTGCCGCTTTTCAGCTCAGACACAAGCTTGTTAGGAATGGCTGTTCTTGAAGCGCTCATTGCTGTGCTGCTTTGGCGGTATTGGTATCTCATGAGGGCTCAGAATATCTTATTGAGATCTAAAATTTCCCGCTAACGGATATCTAAGTTTGTCTGCTTGGAAGGAGGAGCTGAACTCTCGTGATTCCTTATAGTCCGCTAAGTCACCTTTCAGGTGCGCAATTTAGATACGGATAAAACAGCCAGTTTGATCGTTGGCTAAATGATTCAAAATAAGCAAAAGCAACTCTTTCGTATAAACAGATACCGCTAAGTGATGGGCAGATCATAATTGACTTGTTTCATCTGCAGATCATTTGAATTGATTGGTTATTGGCAGGTTTCATATTACATTGCTAACCTTAGAGGATGCCTGAAGCGAAAGGATATCATTTCTTATGAAATATCAAATCATTAAGAATTTGGCTGCCAAGCTATTATTGTTTGCCATATTTTCGTTAGGGTTCACGAATGCGCACCCTCAATCTGTGATTGCATTGACTGCTCCAGAAAATGCCTTTGTTCAGGACATATCAGTCCAAGTATTGAAAAAAGCATACAACAAGATCGGTTATCAAGTAGAAATCCATAGACTTCCAAATGTTCGCTCTTTATTGTCTGCGAATATGGGTATGTTCGATGGGGAGGTATCACGTATTGGCAACCTGCATTCAAGCTACCCCAACTTAAATGCAGTACCTACCGCAATCAATATGATTAATATAATTGCTCTTGGAAAACACAGTAGCGAAAGAGTAAGCAAGATTAAAGATCTTGGGCATGACGTTGTTTGCGTAAAAGGAGTCAAGTTAGTAGAAAAGCTGGTTGAAGATAATAAAATCCAGTGCACTTTTGTTGTTAACACCAATCAAGCTCTCAGTATGGTCGCTCTGGGGAGAGTTAAATACACTTTACTGCCTGAAGCTAACGCGTTGAAGGCTCTCCTAACCGAACCGTTCGAGAACGTTAAAGTTGTCAGCCCAGTCTTATATTCAGAAAAGCTTTATCATTACTTGCATAAAAATAATCTCAATATAGTTGAACCTTTAGATAAAGTGCTTCGTAAAATGCAAAAAAATGGTGATATAGACCAAATACGCACTCGATTCTTAGAGAATATACTATAAGGAATGACTGCTTTAACTCCAAAGCTAGAACTATCAGTGTCTGAATTTCTATGACAATCAGGTCAAACTGGCATCAATCTTCAATAGTAGGCCCAGGCACAATGCTGCCTCGACACGACATCAACACAAGAAGTCAGTTCTAAGGGCCTAAACGTCCGCGAAGCTGACATTCACAAGGTCTTTAGCCACTTAATTCAGCCTCTCCACAGTCGTCATTGCCGCCCCCATTTCTTTCCACCCATTTCTACCAATCGAGACGCGGCTCGTCGAAA
>NZ_LWGE01001294.1:0-3383 GCF_001635315.1 Oleiphilus sp. HI0123 | reverse complement strand
TTCCCGTTATACCCAAAACCATACCTTGTTTATTGATGCCAGATTGTTGCTTATCAAGATAAGTAACAATCTGGTGTCGGGTAACAAAGTTTTGTGTGGTATTACGCTCAAAGACCGAAATTAGTTGGGCAATGGGCCATTTCTCTAGATTGGCTGCCTGCTCTATCTGTTGCGCAACTTTTTCTGGTAGTTCTGACTCCATTTTTGCAGTCAGATCATCGAGCGAAAGGCCGGCCTTAGTTTGCTTTTTGTGCATTAATGACGTCCATGATCTCGTTCATCACAGCCATTAGGTCGAAATCCTTAGGCGTGAAAATGCGCTTAACACCCTTGTTTTGAAGAGAATCAAAGTCAGGCGTTGGAATAATTCCACCAAGTATGACGGGAATTTCATCCTTAGCATTGTTGCTTTCCAGTTCATCGAATAGCTGATCGATAATTTCATTATGTGAGCCTGATAGCAAAGAAATTCCGATTACATCGACATTCTCTTCTAATGCTGATTGAACGATATCAGCAGCGCTTAGTCGAATACCGAAATAGATGACATCGAAGCCAGCATGGCGCGCCGCGACAGCGATCATTTCCGCGCCATTTGAGTGACCATCAAGGCCTGGTTTACCAACGACAATACGTGGGCGATAGCCATTAGTTTCTATGAACTGTTCTACCTTGGCACGAACTTGTTCCAGAGTTTCTGACTCAATCGTAAGAGCCTGACCATCAACACCTGTAGGTGGACGGAACTCGCCAAAGGCTTCACGTAAGGTATCTGACCATTCGCCCGTGGTTACGCGCGCTTTTGCACATTCAATAGAGGCTGCCATCATATTTTCGCCATTTTTTGCGGCTTCAGCCAAGGCTTTTAGAGAAGCTTCTACACGGGCGGCATCGCGGCTGGTTCGTGTATTGTTTAAGGCATCAATGGTTTTCTGAGCAGCTTCAGCGTCGACCATAAATATACCGCCGTCACTGTCTCCAACGAGTGGTGATTCAATACCGTCTGTCCACTTGTTCTTACCGACCACAACTTGCTCGCCTTGAGCCAGCTTGCTCATTCGCTCGCCTTGAGAAGAAACAAGAGAAGACTTCATATAACCGGTCTTGATAGCTTCAACACAACCGCCCATATCTAGAATCTTATTAATTTCTGCAAAGGCTTGCTCTTTTAGCTCAGCTACTTTTGATTCGATAACCTTAGAGCCTTCGAATAGGTCAGGGTACTCAAGCAAGTCAGTTTCATAAGCCATAACTTGCTGAAGACGCAGTGACCACTGCTGATCCCAAGGGCGCGGAAGGGATAGAGCTTCGTTCCAGGCAGGTAGCTGAAGTGCGCGACAACGTGCGTTACGGCTAAGTGTCACGCCTAATGTTTCGATCAGAATACGCCATGCATTGTTTTCTGGCTGTTCTTCAGTCAAACCCAAAGAGTTAACCTGAACACCGTAACGGAAGCGACGGTATTTAGGGTTCTTAACACCGTAACGTTCACTGGTGATCTCATCCCACATTTCGCCAAATGCGCGCATTTTGCAGGTCTCTTCTACAAAGCGCATACCAGCGTTTACAAAGTAAGAAATTCGGCCAACGCAACGCTCAAACTCTTCTTCATTGAAGCAGTCACGTTCTTTGATTGCATCCAGAATTGTAATTGCTGTTGTCAGAGCGAAAGCGAGTTCTTGAACAGGCGTCGCGCCGGCTTCTTGAAGGTGATATGAGCAAATGTTTGAAGCATTCCATGAAGGAATGTTGTGCAAGCAGTATTCATACATGTCGACGATAATGCGAATAGAATCTTCTGGTGGGAATATGTAGGTACCACGTGCCAGGTACTCTTTGATCAAGTCATTTTGAGTCGTGCCTTTAAGCTGGCTAATATCTATGCCACGCTCTTCAGCTAAAGCAACATACAAAGATAATAACCACATGGATGTACCATTGATGGTCATCGAGGTGTTCATTTCCTCTAAAGGAATGTTATCGAATAGTACTGCCATGTCATCGAGTGAATTGATCGGCACGCCGACCTTGCCAATCTCGGGTTTCGCAATATCATGATCGGAGCTGTAACCACATTGCGTGGGGAGATCCATTGCAATACTTAAACCCGTCTGGCCTTTTGCCAGGTTATTACGGTAAAGCTCATTGGAGGCCCAAACATTGGTGTGTCCGGCGTAGGTTCTGAAAATCCACGGACGGTCTTTGCTCGGCTTATCTTCTTTATCGTAGATCAGATGCGCTTTATTTTGCTCACTCATGTTACTTCATTCCGATGTGGGTCGATTCCGAGAGTACTTGAGGCTCTGTCCTCGACACTGCATGTCGCTAGTTCAATGTTTATTAGAGATCGGTCAAAGCGTCTTTCAATAGGAAAGTTTTTGAATGATCTCTTTTAGGGTTTGCTTAGCCAGCACAACAGCTTGGCTGGCTGAGAATCAAATCGCAATCTACGCTGCGTTCTCGATTAGGGTTCTGGCAATTACTTTCAGTGCAAGAGTCTCTTCAGCACCTTCAAAGATAGAGAGTACGCGGGCATCAATCCAGTAACGGCTCACTGCTGATTCTTCTGCATAGCCCATACCTCCGTGAATCTGCAATGCCTCACGTGTTAGCCACTCAGAAGACTTACAAGCAAATAGTTTCACTAGGCTGGCTTCCATCTGGCCTTTGCCTTCATCCATCAAACGGCCTACGGCGTAGGTAAACTGGCGCGAAGCGGTCATCAAGGTCGCCATGCGAGATAGTTTGCTTAGGGTAAGCTGGTATTCACCCACAGGCTGGCCAAATACTTTACGTTCTTGTGAGTAGCTGATCGCACGCTCATAAGCGGCTTGCATGAGGCCATTTGCACGTGCAGCAGTTTGGATACGTCCACCAGAGAAACCTGCCATCGTGTAATAGAAGCCTTTACCCAGGCCTTCTTCACCACCTAACAAGTGGCTGTCTGGAACAAAGACATTATCGAAGAATACGTCGAAAGAGTGCATGCCTCGGTAACCGATTGTTGGGATTGCTTTCCCGCTTAGCTTACCGCCACCTTCTTGCTCGTATTCAAAATCATGGCCGTCGAAAGAAGGTTTTTCAACTAGGAACATGCTTAAGCCTTTGTGGCCCAAGCCTGGATCAGGGTTAGTACGCGCTAGTGTTAACAAAACGCCAGCTTTACCGCCAAAAGTACACCATGTTTTCGCGCCGTTAAGTACCCAACCACCGTCAACTTTTTCAGCTTTTAGTTTCATGCCTGCAACGTCAGAACCAAAATCTGGCTCGGTAATGGCAACTGCGCAGGATGGGTCAGCCCAAGCTAGCTTTGGCAGCCAATATTGTTTCTGTTCTTCAGTACCACCGGCCATGAGAGCTTTAGAAAGAATCTCAGGACGTGT
>NZ_LWGE01001293.1:0-3241 GCF_001635315.1 Oleiphilus sp. HI0123 | reverse complement strand
AAATGGTTTTGGTTCCAGACTAATGGTGAATGGCTTCCTTTTAAATAACGAACTCACTGACTTTTCCTTTAGGGCTCACCATAAAGGAAAACTCGTTGCTAACCGTGTTGAACCAGGTAAGCGTCCGCGTTCATCGATGGCACCCACCATCGTCTTTAAAAAAGATACCAATGGCCTCAAACAGCCCTATGTCGCTCTGGGTTCACCCGGCGGTTCACGCATTATTAACTATGTCGCCAACAGCTTAATTGCAATTTTGGATTGGGAAAAGACGCCACAAGAAGCCTTTGATCAGGCGCATATAGTTAATCGCTTTGGTGTGATGGATATCGAAGCAAACAGCTCGGCAGAGAAACTAAAAGACGTCTTTGAAGGCATGGGCTACCAAACAAAAGTGAAAGATTTAAACTCAGGCTTGCATGGGGTGATCTTTACTGAACAAGGCTTGCTTGGCGGCGCAGACAAGCGTCGCGAAGGGCTTGTCTTAGGAAAATAAATACTTATGTTTGCTTGTTGTCTAACTTGAAAGCAGCCTTGGGCCAATTTAGCTTCTGAGGCAGTCTAAAATCATTGCTTTCGCTTAAACTTGTGAGGCTAAAAGCTTCACCTTGAAAGTTCTCATCGGTGATATCATAGCGCTGTCCGAACAAATCAAAGCACATCTTATAAGCATGCAGATAGCCTCTATCAGCCTTCATACCACTATAGCGCTCGTCACCTAAAATTGGGCTCGCTAGTGACTTTAAGGCTACACGAAGCTGATGAGTTTTACCGGTTTCTGGCTTTAATGCAAATAGCCAATAGCCTTCTTTCGTGCTCAGTTCAGTATCTTTATTCAACATCGGGTCGAGCGCCTTGGCGAAAAAACGAGTCACAGCAGGATTAGTTTTTTCTCGACGAAGCAAATAACTACCACGACGCCCTTTAACCATATCACCGGCAACCGCCCCCTGCTTTTTACCTGGTTTCTTAGTACTCAGTGCCAGATAGTACTTTTCGATGGTTTTATTCTGGAGCATTTCACTTATTGCTTTGTTCGAGGCCTGAGTCTTTGCGAAAACCATCAATCCAGAAGTCATTTTATCTAAGCGATGAACAGGGAAAAGCTGCTCAGATTCGAACTGAAGCCTAACCTTTTGCACAATCCCTTGAAGTAGGTCATCACAGTGAAAAGGGATACCAGCTGGCTTATGAACGGCAAGAAGATTAGCATCTTCAAATAGCGTTATTAAGCTTTCATCAGTTTCTGAACTCACCAGCCGGCCTACTGAATTTCTAGTAAAGACATTGGCGCGACAGGGGCCGTTTTTGATTTTAATTGCTCTTGGGCAGCAAAATGATTCGTAGCATAGGGTGAATCTTCAGGCTCAGATAGAATATTCGGCCTAACAATGCGGTGATAAGTAAAACGAAGCGGAAACATCGCTACATCCGCAACAAGATCTTTCGCCATTGTCCAGCCAGAGATATCTTTATAAAGATTATTGTAGGTGCCGACCATAGCAAACAAAGATCTAGATAAGTGTAGATAATCGCTCTTAATGGTCATATCAAGCTGATAGGTATTAGACATTAAATGCAAGGCAGTCTGTAAACGCTGGCGCAAGCCTTCCTGCCCCTCTTCATAAAGGCGAAACATAAAGTCTCTACCCAATGGGGTAACGTTCTTTTTAAACAACGTTTCTTCAAGCGCTGTTTTAATCTCGTCATAGCGTTCCAGGTTTCCTTTTTGGCCCTTACTCATTTGAATAAGAGTCATCGTCAGCATATCAACATCGCCACTCAATACCGACGCCAGGTAACGACCTACCATTCCCCACTTACCACGCATATCGACGGCATTTCCCCAATCAATAAGGAACAACCTGGCATCGAGATCTACCATCACATTTCCAGGGTGAAGATCTCCGTGAAACTCCTGGTGTATCAGAAGATGTTCAAGCATGGTGTATAGGAAATTGTCGGCAAGTTTTCTCTGAAACTTTTTCTTTCGCTTACCACGGTAACGATCTATCGCCTGGTTTATCGCCATGGCATCCTGAAGGAATTCCATTTCAATGATGCGTCCAGTAGCACCGTATAAACCCGGTACATACCATACTGGCGATGCCAGGGCCCGCTGATAGAAACGGTCTTGAATTTCTGCTTCATGTTTAAAATCGAGCTCTTGCTCAAAGCCTTTGGTAAATTCCTTTATCTGTTCTGACATTGCCGCCAAAAACGGCCTCAACTTACTATGAGGTGCCCAGTACTGACTACTGATAAGCATCAGCTCGATGGCCAGAGAACCCATAGCAAACTCACGCTCTAGGTTATGACGTGCCACCTTTACGACGACCGGGACTAGAACCTCTTCATCCCCATGCTGCATTGGTTTCTTAGCAACAAATACTGAGCCAATTGAGCCGGATTTAATCGGGTTATTGACATCAAAACCAAAATATCGGGATTCTGGCTTCTGACCAAACTCCTCATTAAAGGCTTGATAGACCTCGGATGCCGTCATCGGGTCGACATCTTCCTGGAATACTTTTAACTCTTTAGAGATTTCTTCAGGCAGGAAGTCTGAGTTTGCAGCGGCGACCTGCGCCATTTTGATAAACAAAGGGCCGAACTCACGTACCATTTTGGCAACAATTTCTGCCTGTTGTTTAAAGTCTTTTGGGTCTGTTTGCAGGAAGGGTTTTATGTAGCGAATAGCTTTTATCTGTCGCTTAAGGATATGTATGTCGCCACGCAAAACCTGGAGCTTTAATACTATTTCAGACAAGGTTTTCTGATTTATCTTTCGGATATGCTTAATGCTGTTAACGATATCCAGAAGCAAAGGCTCATATGTACGCAAGACTGAACGGACAATATCCAGATTCAGCTCGACAACGCCTTTAAGCTCTGGCGATTCTATCAATTCTTGAAAGAAGCTCCAAAACTCATCAACAACAACTTCAGGAATATCGACTGGGCTGCGCAGAACCGCCTGCTTAACGACATAACCAATAAGATTTTCTGTCGACTCTTCATTGGGGATAATACGATACTTTCGAAGGTACTCCGTCAATGACCTAGAGTGAGATGAAACCGGGTGAAGATATAACTGCTCGAATAAAAGATCGAGTTCGTCGGCTAATTCATCTTGAGTGATCATGCGCTCTGTCATCAAGAGTTTCACAATCGGCACAAAGGCTTTTGGCAACGCGACACTACTCGTCGCCAAGTCGCCAGCCCCTTTAAATACGGAAAA
>NZ_LWGE01001292.1:0-2055 GCF_001635315.1 Oleiphilus sp. HI0123 | reverse complement strand
TTGCTTCACTCTCGACATTATCGAGTTCTTTATCCATCTTATCGAAAAATTTATTCATCGAGTGAACCAAGCCAACGGTGCTCCAACAATCTTGCATATCACGCTTGGTATGTTTGAGCACTTCTTTCAAGCGCTCTTCACTAACCAATTGCTGCAATACTTCTCCTTGCGACTCCATCAAACGTCGACTAGAGCGTAAAGTGATCAGTTTGCGGTGATAGATATCGTGCTCGGTGTGCGTTTCTTTGGCTAGATTCTGCAACATTTCGGGGCTTAGTACTTCTCTTTCTAGCCCTTCGTGACGCTCGTATAAGTTAGCCAAACGGTCATTCAAAACTGATTGCGAGCCATGCAGCATCTTTTGCAAATCTCGCAGAAGATCTTTGTAAATCGTTGACTCACGCTCGGCAATAATTCGCTTGGAAATTAGCTTCTCCAATTTAGGAAAAGCACTTTTTTGCAATAATGAATGGTCTTTTCTGATTTTAGCAATCAAACCCTGTTTTGCAGATAAAGGCAAAACATCTTCTGCATCCATATTCAGCTGCTTGGCTGTTAGGTGCCGAATTTGCTCAATCGAAGCACTAATATGCGGTTCACCCTGCAGGTCATCCCAGAGCACATCTATTTTATTCAGCACAGCAAAACGACCTGCACGGTGTTCAGACTCATGCACATCGATATACTGCTTCCAGATTGCCATGTCACTGGCTGTAACGCCCGTGTCAGCACTCAGCATAAAGATAACAGCCTGGGCATTAGGAATCATGCTAATGGTGAGTTCGGGCTCTGAGCCTAAGGCGTTTAAACCTGGCGTATCCAGGATACATAAACCTTTGCGTAAGATCGGGCTATCAAGGCTCAATAAAGCATGGCGCCACGCCGGTATTAAGACCTTATCTGAATTCTTGGCGCGTTCCAGCGAGCCTTCATCAAAGCCTAGTTCACGCGCCTGGGCAAAAGAAACCACTCGTGTTTCAGCGATTTGCCTGAGTGTTTCAGCCATCGACTCTTGATTACGAGGATCAATGGGAAAATAACGCCACTCATGGTCGCTCTTTTTTAATTCGCTAATGGTCTGGTTTTGTGATCGGGAGTCGATCGGTAATAGCTTGAGGTAGTTTTTTTTCTGGTGTTGATCGTAGAAAATTTCAGTCGGGCACATGGTCGTACGACCCGCCTGGGACGGTAACATTCTCTGGCCAAAGCTTGAGAATACCAAGGCGTTGATCAGTTCTGTTTTACCTCGGGAATATTCCCCAACCAGGGCTACCGTTAGTAACTCATCGTGTAAAAGCCCTAAACCACGCTGTAAGCGAGCATCGAGTTCGTTACTATACAAGCCAGCATCGACCAACCACTGTTTGTAGCGCTCAACGGAGCTACTCAGCTGCCGCTTCCAATCATGGAAGGCATCAACCTGTTGTGATAAGTCGTTTATAGACATGCAAAGTCACCACTTAACGTGCTTAAAAGCAATCATTCCAGGCGAGCCATTAAAAGCTTCCGCCTATTCCTTCACGATCATAGACCCTTATAGGTAATTTATCTGTGCGGGTATTGGCATTCCCTACACAAAGCTTAGCCCTTAAGACTATCTAAGCGTCAGATCATTCGCATTAAATGGCTCACGACCGTTTCGAGCACCTGAAGCGTAAGAAATGCAAATATTGGTGATAAATCCAAGCCGCCCATAGCTGGCAAGATCTTACGAAAGGGCTTCATCAAGGGCTCGGTAATCTGATTAATCAAGAGTAAGGCTGGGTGCCCGCTGCCGGGTGCAATCCAACTTGCAACGATCATGATAATTAGAGACCAAAAATAGATTTTTATTAAAAAGCTCGCAACCAATATGGCCGATAACAAAACAATATTAATCGGATTCGATATCGCATACCCCAACACCGCAACCTTGATACCAACAGCAACTGTCTGTACTAATATTGCTAGCACCAATGAAGCCAGATCGATGCCCGCTATACCTGGTATTAATCGTCTTAAAGTGATAAGCAAAGGGTTCGTCGCTTTAACAACAAACTGGGAAATGGGGTTATA
>NZ_LWGE01001291.1:0-3348 GCF_001635315.1 Oleiphilus sp. HI0123 | reverse complement strand
GCCTCGCTCCTGATTAAGCTCTGCCGCTGTTGCTAGCATTTCTGGATCGCCGCCAGCAATTTGTACAGATATAGGGTCACTCTCACCGGTATGGTCGAGACGATGCATTGACTTGCGTGTTTTCCAAAAACTTGGGTCGGCGATTACCATTTCCGAAACAGCCATAGCTGCGCCGTTGTTCCGGCATAACTGTCGAAAAGGTCTGTCTGTCACGCCAGCCATGGGCGCTAAGATCAATCGATTATCTAATTGATAGGGGCCGATTTTGAGCAAGTCGTTTCTCTGTCAGGTTCAAGGGTGGCTAATTTTGGGGGGGCTAATCATACCCTCTGAGGCAAGGGTGTAAAAGCAAAAAAGGTGGCTTTTTTTGGTTATATTTTGCTCTTATTGGTTGACAATTGATCTATGTCTTGTTCCTTGGAGCTTAGGGTTGAGGGGAGAAAAACTTTAGAGAGTAGTTAACCGCTTCTTTTCCTGGGTCAACGATTTCGAGTGAAATATGAATTGGCTGCTGACTTGGCATTTCGTGCCAGCTGGCTAGATCGCCAGACAAATACTCTTTCGCTTGGAATAAGCGTTGGGCAACGATATTTTTGTTTATGTCTGAAAAATAAAGAGCTAAGTCGGGGAACGCTTGATTGAAAGCAGCTTCATTCACTATCACGGTGTCGATTATGAGGGACTTGCGTTGAGTGGGGTGACTTCTGACAACGAGGTTGTTGCTTTTAATTTTTTCGATATCTTCAAGCTTTGGCAATGTGCAAGATAAGTGTTCACATGCTAGCTCATATAACTCAGAAACTTTAGGGTACTTGGCGAGCTTTTCATAGTGAAACCATACCGCTTGCCCTAGCAGTATTACGATGAGCGATATATTAGCGAGAATGAATAATAAACTGACAAGCCAATGTCTATTATTGGGGCTATCCTGGTCGTATTGAAATTCAATTTTCTCATACGGAGAAGTCTCAGAGAAACCGCTCCCGGGCTCTCCGAAGGCTGATTCAGTCGATGTCTCAGCTTGTGTGACTGAGGCCTGCTCTATAGCTGAAGCGGAGAATGTTGGTTCTACCTTCTGTTTACCTTGTTCATCTTGAATATCTTCGAGGATTTCCTGAGTCCAGCTTTCGTCGATGATTTCTTCACTCTCTTCAGAAACAAAGGTATCGTCAAGTTTTTTAAAGCTGGTTGAGTAAGGGTCACTGTTGTCTGCGGAATCTAGTTCCAGGAAAGAGGTGCTAAACTCATCAGAGCCATCGGCGCTGCCTGAGTAGCCGGGTTCATGCAGATCTTCTTCAGGGTTATCGGCAAATAGCTTATCTTCAGACTCTAGTAGACTATCTTCCAGGTCGATAGCTGAACTTTGTTGGTCTTCGGAGGGTTCAGGAGAAGGCTTGTTTGCTGTTTGCTTCTCAGTATCGGACAAGCTATAGGCAATTGCATCGAAGATGTTCATGCAGGCGCCGCAGCGAACTCTGCCGTTGGCAGCACTTAATTGTTCTTCAGAGACTTTAAACGAAGCCTTACAGTGCGGGCATTGTGTCAGTCGCTGATTGCTCATCGTGTGTGTTTTTCCTGAATTATTATAAGGCTATTATCAGTCTTTTTTTGTGCCGGTCAAGCATACCCAGCCATCCTCTAGCTGAGGTTTATCCATTTCAAACCATTCTTCATAGTCGTGAACTAGCGCAGCTGCCTGATGCTCAAGAATTCCAGATAGAATTAATTTTCCTTTAGGTTTAACTAAAGCGGCAATATTGCTACGTAAGTCATGCAGTGGTTGAGCAAGAATATTAGCCAGAACCAGGTCTACTTGGTCTTTAGGGCTATCTTCTGGAAGATAGACCGGGAACTGCTGAGCTTCGACCTCGTTTCTCTTGGCATTGTCTTGGGTAGCCAGCAAAGCTTGAGGGTCGTTGTCGATTCCAACCACCGATTTGGCGCCGAGTAATAATGCGGCCAAGCCCAGTATTCCGGAACCACAGCCAAAATCTACGACAGTTTTGTTGTTTAGGCCGTCATCGTTTAGCGCATAAGCATCTAGCCATTTTAAGCAAAGTGCAGTTGTGGGGTGTGTGCCAGTGCCGAAAGCCAGGCCAGGGTCGAGCATCAGGTTGACAGCGTTTGGCTCAGGAATGTCATGCCAGCTTGGGCATATCCATAAGCGGCGACCAAACTGAATGGGTTTGAAGTTATCAATCCATTTACGCGTCCAGTCTTCGTTTTCCAATATTTCAAAACGCAATTCAGGGAAGGTCTGATCTGAAAGATTGGTGAAGACACTTTCAGTGATGGCTCTAATAGCTTTTTGGTCCTCATCGGCAGAAAACAGCCCGGTGACGATCGTTTCTTCCCAAAGCGGCGTTGTGCCCCGTTCGGGCTCTAGCACTGGCTGGTCTTGAGCATCTTCGAGAGTCACTGCGCTGGCTCCCGCCGCGAGCAAGCCTTCTTCGAGAGCTTCTGCGATGGCGGGAGATATATTGGCTTTAACTTGGATCCAGTTCATAAGTCAGTGACTTCCTGATAGTCGGGAATGAAATACATTAGATGAAACTAAAGGATATTCTTTTCCAGATGATGGATATTAAATTCGAGCTCTCGAAATCCGCTATCGGAAAGTAGCTTGCGGTGAAGGTCAATATTTGTGTCAATTCCGTCTACGACTAGCTCGTCAAGTGCGTTTGTCATACGGTTCATCGCCGCATTACGGTTTTCGCTATGACAAATGATTTTGGCAACTAAAGAGTCGTAAAATGGAGGTACACGATAGCCGCTATATAAATGCGAATCGACACGGACTCCCATGCCACCGGGCGCGTGAAACTGTTTAACTAAGCCGGGGCTCGGTGCAAAGGTTTGAGCATTTTCAGCGTTAATGCGGCACTCTATCGCATGGCCTTCAAGATTTACTTCAGCTTGAGAGACTGAAAGTGGTAGGCCGCTAGCAATTCTAATTTGCTCTTTAACGATATTAATGCCTGTTATCATTTCTGTTACAGGGTGCTCTACCTGTACTCGGGTATTCATTTCGATAAAATAGAAACTGTCATCCTGGTATAAGAACTCAAATGTTCCTGCTCCGCGATAGCCGATATCTTTGCAGGCTTTTACGCAGGCGGCAAACGTGGCTTGTCGGGCTTCCTCGTTAATATTTGGTGCAGGGGCTTCTTCGATAACTTTTTGGTGTCTTCGTTGCAGTGAACAGTCACGGTCACCTAAGTGAATGACATTGCCATGGTTATCTGCAAGTACCTGGATTTCGACATGCCGGGGTGTGTCGAGAAATTTTTCAAGGTAAACGGTGTCATCGCCAAAAGCGGCTTTGGCTTCAGACTGTGTTAGCTGAAT
>NZ_LWGE01001290.1:0-1733 GCF_001635315.1 Oleiphilus sp. HI0123 | reverse complement strand
AACTTGGTTTGAAGGTCACCATCGTTCCCGTCGTCTCAGAATGACCCACCTCTTTAAGGGAGTAATCAGGCACACCGTGGGTATACTCTTGCTCGTATATTTTGCCTTCTCTGCGTATCGTTAACTTAAGCTTTTCGGATAAAGCATTTACAACCGATACACCAACACCGTGCAAACCACCGGATACTTTGTAGGAGTTATCATCGAACTTACCACCAGCGTGTAATACTGTCAGAATAACTTCGGCTGCAGAAACCCCCTCTTCCTCGTGAATCTCTGTAGGAATACCACGCCCGTTATCAGATACCGAAATTGAATTATCAAGATGGATAACAACATCAATCGTATCGCAATGACCAGCAAGCGCTTCATCGATCGAGTTATCAACAACTTCGAAAACCATATGATGAAGACCGGTACCATCATCGGTATCACCAATATACATTCCTGGTCTTTTTCTTACCGCGTCTAAGCCTTTTAGTACCTTAATACTTGAAGAATCATAGTTATTTTCAGTTTCACTCATTCAGCTTTTGCTCCTAATATTTCAGGTACTATATTTGTTTTTCTTGATAATCATATTCATGAATACGGCCATGTTCCACGTGGAACATTTTACAATCTGACCGATGCTTATCTAAATAATCTCGGGGTATCTCTCGATCTAAAACTGTACACATTACTTGTGCGTCCAACTCTAACAAATTAGAGAGAATTATATCGATATTCTTACTATCTAGCTCCGCGGCAATATCGTCTATCAAGACGAGAGTCTGCGAATCGTTTAATTCTTTTAGGCATTTTACATGAGCGATATATAAGGCAATTATCAATAACTTCTGTTGCCCACGAGATAAAAATTCACTCACATTCTTACCACTTATTCTAAGCTTAAGATCAGCCCGATGTGGTCCATACTGGGTATACTTTTTTTCTATATCTTTCGAACGATTTTGGTCTAACATTTCTGCCAGGCTTTTACTCTTATCCCAGCCTTGAAAGTATTTTAATCCTATCTCACTTTGTTCGTTTAAACCCAGTCCGGCCAATACAGTTTCGAAGGTAACTCGAAACCTATCCATAAATTCGATTCTATGCTGCGTTATTTGCTCTCCTAAGAGCGATATACGCTTATCCCATACTTTTAGTTGAAGTAGGTCTATTTTAGCAGTTCGGAGTAGACTATTCCGCTGTTTTAGACAATTAATATAATCGTTCCACAAAAAAGAGAATTCATGTTCCACGTGGAACACTCCCCAATCTATAAACTGCCGTCTAACTTTTGGAGGACCAGTAAGTAAATCGAAACTTTGAGGTTCAACCATCAGAACCGGTGTTAGTTTCGCTAGAATTGCTGCACTCTTTATTGATTGGCCGGAAATTTTAATCTCGGAACCCTGGAGGGTCGACTTTCTGACACCAATGGGCGTAGCTTCTTCATTTTGCTTTGAGGTATTAACTTTGCCGAAGACAATCAGCTCTCTACTCTTGGCGTCACTATTTATAATATTATCGATATGGCGGGTACGGAAAGAGCGCCCTGTAGAGAGTAAATAAATTGACTCAAGTAAGCTGGTTTTACCCGATGCATTTTCGCCCCAGATAAAATTTAAAGACTTACTAAAAGAAACACTCAGATCGTGGAGGTTTCGAACGCTCTTTATTGATATTGACGATAAGGACATAAATTAACTAAAGGCTCTACGAAAAAGGACATAGAACCATAAATGATG
>NZ_LWGE01001289.1:0-16844 GCF_001635315.1 Oleiphilus sp. HI0123 | reverse complement strand
TGGGGAAGTCACTCCATGCCTGAGCTAAGGTCTTACCGCCTTTACCCACCACCGGATATGAGATCACGCCATCAGTAGCATCATAACCGGTTGAGTAGACAATCAAATCCAGCTCGTGCTCGACACCGTCCTGAGTCACAATACCCTTCTCGGTGATTTCTTTTATGCCATTATTCTTATCGAATAAGGTGACATTATCTCGACAATAAGCTGGGTAAAGCGTGTCTGATAAAATTACCCGCTTACAGCCTATGGTGAAGTCGGGAGTCACTTTTCGTTGTAAGTCCGGGTCTTTGATCTGTTTGC
This sequence comes from Oleiphilus sp. HI0123, assembly GCF_001635315.1. Classification (NCBI taxonomy): domain Bacteria; kingdom Pseudomonadati; phylum Pseudomonadota; class Gammaproteobacteria; order Oceanospirillales; family Oleiphilaceae; genus Oleiphilus; species Oleiphilus sp. HI0123. The sequence goes on along the minus strand of NZ_LWGE01001289.1, from coordinate 16,538 downwards.
GAATATGCTTTTCAGCTTTGTTCTTCGCCAAGACCTTCAATGCCAAATCTGAATATTTAAAGCCAATAACACGGAATTCATACCACCAGTAGATCAAGAAACGTAAAGCAAAGTAGGCCCAACTCTTACTAAGCAACTTACGTTGCCAGCCTTTAAATTTATAATCATTTCGAGGCATTACCCAATGAGGGGTACGTTGAAGCACATCAAGGTGTTCAACTTCCGGAGCGATCGCAGGGATTATTTGTGCGGCACTGGCACCACTACCTATCACTGCAACTCGCTTGCCTTTATGGTCATAGTTATGATCCCAGTTATTACTGTGAAAGGACTTACCCTTAAATGTATCTTTTCCAGGAAAATCTGGAATCACTGGTGTACTAAGTGGCCCTGAAGCATTAATAACAAATTGAGCGTGATAAGCATCTTTGCCTTCAATATCAATTTGCCAGCGCTGCTCTGCTTCCTGCCATTCAATCTTCGACACATTGGAGCCTGCCGCAATTTTCTTATCCAAAGCGTGCTTGGAAATGATGTGCTCGGTGTACTCTCTTAGCTCGTCTTGTTCAGCGAACATTTGCGACCAATTGTAAGGCTCTGAAGATATCGAATACAAAGGAGAAGGAACATCGACGGCTGCGCCTGGGTAGGTATTTTGGCTCCAGGTACCACCGACAAATTCGCGCCGCTCCAGAATCAGAAAATCCTGAATGCCACGTTTGATTAGGTTCATGGCTGCCAGCTGTCCGCCGAATCCGCTACCGATAATAATGACTTGGTAATCTTGTTTCATTTAGCACTCCAGTCGCTCACAAGACCTTGCCTTGCTCACTGAATTTTTATGTTTATTGTCTAGCGCTTGCCATCATCATAGTCGAAGATTAACGAGATATAAATTGTGACGACAAGCAACTTCAAAACATCATATATTCTGACTACAGGTGTAGTCAAATATTTTTTGACTGACGGTCACGCTTTACATCCGACTTCAAATCACGGCAGAATAGACGGCTCAACCCGGACTAAAAATCACTTCAATCAGGACGAAATAAAACGCCAATGCCCTCTGCTGAACCTTCTAAAGAAAATAAAAAGACCGAACGGACCTATGGCGGGGTATCTTTAGCTGAGCGGAAAAAACTTAGAAAACAACAATTTTTAGATGCGGGCTTAAGACTATTTGGATGTTGCGGCTTTAGAAATTCAACTGTCAGGAGCTTATGCAAAGAAGCCAAGTTAACTGATCGCTATTTTTACGAATCCTATTCAGGTCTAGAAAATTTATTACTGGCGGTCTATGAAGACTGTATGACCCTGCTCAGTAAAGAAATTGTTCAAGCCATCGTTGTGGGCTATCAAGACTCTGACCCAAAGGCTGCCATTATTGCGGGTTTAGATAAGTACTTTGAAATTCTTGAAGACCCTAATATCGCTCGAATATGCATGGTCGAATTAGAAGGCATTAGCCCAGAAGTTAATACGCTTTACTATCATTACATCAATGGCTTTGCAGAAATTTTAAGAGTAATGGCAAATAAGGCTTTTCCCGATATGACGATTGATCGTGCCCAACAGGACATCATGGCTATATCCTTAGTAGGAGCAATGCGCCAGGCAGCGACAAACTGGTTAGTGAGTGATTATAAAACGGAACGAAAAGAGCTAGTTGCCGCCACCAGTAAGTTATTTTTAGGAATCATTAAGTTGATTGAAGCGTAGCGCTCTCACACAAAAAAGACGGCAACAAAAACCTGCTGGCAGAGCCTGCCCATTGTAATTTTCGAATAAATAATCATTTCCGTAGATAGAGGGTGTCACTCCTCACTGGAACCTGCCCCGCGTTAACCCGCTAGCGAGCCATGGAAGGCTCTGTCTACAAGTTTGTATTATTCATCACACCGGAGGCAAAGAATAGCTGCCGGTCACATGCGCCACAACATCCTCAGCCCCTTCGCTTCGGATCGAAACTTCACAAAATGCTATACGCTTACCCAACTTCAATATCTTTCCTTCTGCGATCAAGTCGCGCTGTTCAGGCCGCTGAAGAAAATTAATATTCAGGTTACTGGTTACCGCCATCGCGACCTCGCCCAGGCTTCCAAGTATCGCAGCATACATCGCCGTATCACCTGCGGTCATCATAACCGGGCCCGATACCGTGCCACCCGGCCGAATACATTTATCTTGAAAAGGAATTCGAATCCGCGCGTAGCCGGGCTTGATCTCCTCGATTTTCAAGTCGATATCCTCAGCCATTGGCACCCACTCTCTTATGCGGGCTTGCACATCTGCGGCCTGTAATGTCATGTTCTACTCCAAGATTGTATTAATTATTTGATTCAGGACTATACGATCAGCACTTAGCTATTTAAAATACGCCATTATATTTTTACACTCAAAGGAAATCATTGCCTCATGCGCGCAAGTCGTTTTTTAATCGCTACTCAAAAAGAAACTCCAGCTGACGCTGAAGTCATCAGCCATCAGCTAATGCTTCGTGCAGGCTTGATTCGTAAACTCGCATCAGGTTTATACAACTGGATGCCCATGGGTTTAAGAGTGCTACGTAAAGTAGAAGCGATTGTTCGTGAGGAAATGGATAAGGCTGGCGGACAAGAACTTTCTATGCCTGTTGTTCAGCCTGCAGAACTTTGGGAAGAGTCTGGTCGCTGGCAGCAATATGGCGGTGAGTTATTGCGTATCAAAGATCGTCACCAACGAGACTTTTGCCTCGGCCCTACGCATGAAGAAGTGATCACCGACCTGGCTCGCAATGAACTGAGCAGCTATAAGCAATTACCGGCAAACTTTTATCAGATCCAGACAAAATTTAGAGACGAGCGCCGCCCGCGCTTTGGTGTGATGCGTGCCCGTGAGTTTTTAATGAAAGATGCCTACTCTTTCCATGCGACTCAGGATTCTCTGGACGAGACCTATGAACTCATGTACGACACCTACACCAATATATTTACGCGTCTTGGTCTAGACTTCCGCGCTGTGCAGGCTGACTCAGGCAGCATCGGCGGCAATGCTTCACATGAATTCCATGTGCTGGCCGATTCAGGTGAAGACGATATCGCTTTCAGCACAGAAAGTAACTATGCAGCCAATATTGAGCTGGCTGAAGCCCTCGCACCTGAAGGTGAGCTAGCAGCACCAAGCAAAGCCATGGAAGAAGTCGCTACGCCTGAACAGAAAACCATTGAAGAGGTCACTTCTTTCTTATCTGTTCCCGCTAGCTCGGTTATCAAAACCTTACTGGTTCTTGGCGAAGAAGATGAAGACGGCAATGCACCCTTGGTAGCGCTGGTATTAAGGGGCGACCACAGTTTGAACGAAATCAAAGCTGAAAAACTTGAAGGCGTCGCCTCTCCCTTAGTGTTCGCAAATGAAGAACAGGTGAAAGCCGCAACGGGAGCGAATATAGGTTCCATTGGCCCGGTCGGACTAAAAGACATCACTGTATTTGTCGATCGCACCGCTGCACTGTGTTCAGACTTCACTTGTGGCGCGAATAAAGATGGCGTTCATTTAACAGACGTCAATTGGCAAAGAGATCTTGAACTAGGTGAAGTCGTTGACCTGCGTAACGTTCTTGAAGGTGATACCAGCCCTGACGGCAAAGGTACACTCGAAATCAAACGCGGTATCGAAGTCGGTCATATCTTTAAGTTGGGCAACAAATACAGTTCCGCAATGAATGCCTCGGTATTAAACGAAAATGGCAAAGCCACCATTATGGAGATGGGCTGTTACGGCATCGGTGTATCGCGTATTGTCGCGGCAGCTATTGAACAAAATAACGATGACAATGGCATTATCTGGCCTGAATCGATAGCGCCTTTCCAAATCGCGCTCATCCCACTCAATGGTCATAAGTCTGAGCCTGTTGCCAATAAGACTGAAGAGATCTATCAGCAGCTTGTTGACCTAGGTGTTGATGTACTCATGGATGACCGAAATGAGCGTCCAGGTTCCAAGTTTGCTGACATTGAGCTGATTGGTATTCCTCACCGAGTTGTTATTAGTGACCGAGGCATCAAGGCTGGCACACTAGAATACAAAGGCAGAAATGACAGCGATAAGCAGGATGTTGCTATCGATGACATCATGGCCTTACTAGCAGATAAGCTTGGCTTCACTATTGCTTAGGGTTTGTCGATGAGAGCGATGACTCCACAAGGTCTTTATCAGCTCTTATTCGTGCTGGTTATTTCTCTGTCTTTCGCGTCTTCAGTTAGCGCTGAACAGGCCAGCTTACGCCAGGCTCCAGATGATGAGCTGCGTAAGCTCCTTATGCAAACGGTCAATGAGTCCAGTAGTTTTGTTGACCGCTTTGATGCTGAAGTTTGGCTGGTCGATATGTCCAGCCGACTTAAGCGCTACATCAAAGACCCAGAGGAACGTTTGTCGCTGTTAAAGCGCGTTCACTCTGAAGCGAAACGAGCGGGCCTGGAACCCGAGTTAGTACTATCAGTGATCCATGTTGAAAGCGCATTTAAGCGCTTTGCTATCTCCAGAGTGGGTGCACAAGGACTCATGCAAGTTATGCCTTTTTGGAAGAATGAGATTGGTCGCCCGGACGACAACCTCACGACCGTTTCAACCAACCTCCGGTATGGCTGTACAATCCTGAAGCATTACCTGAATAAAGAGAAAGGCAACCTGATCAGAGCCCTTGCGCGATACAATGGCAGTTTAGGTAAAACTAAGTACCCTTCAAAGGTCTTACGTTTTTGGCAGGACTACTGGTTCGTAAAACATGTATAAGCCAGCATAAAGAAAGAAATAGAGTTCAAACTATGCAAGAAATTATCGTCGACCTTTCCATTGATAAAGAGGAATGGCTGCGAATCTATAGGGGTGAAGCCAATATCGTCTATGCAATCAGCAGAGATGGCCGATCCATTCAGTTTCCGGCCGCTATCCTGAGTAAATATGTGACACACCACGGCATTGAAGGGAGCTTTGTTATTTCTATCAATGACGCCGGAAAGTTCCAATCTATCATTAAACTTTAGACCCTACTTGAGACAACGCGATATGACACACAACACCACGAAAGCCACGCTACAAACGCATCAGGTCATTTCGCTAAAAGAAGCTGAACTGGTTTCTCACTTGAAGGCCATGTCACTTGAAGAACTTGAGTTTCATGCTCATGAAATTATGAAAGATATGGGTTCTGAGCAATCTCCTCAAGTCATGGCTAAAGTAATGAAGTCTTTGGAGAAACCCAAAGAAGGTTATTCAAAATTTGAAACAGTCCAAAAAACACTTGAAGATGAACTGCCCAACAAAGCTTATCTCAGCGATATCTATGCGCGCCTGGCCGCTATCGTGATGAGCATTATATCTCGTCGCTTCAAAGAGTTTTTGTAAACGGCTATAGGCGGCTAGCTACCAGGTTCAAACTCTGTTCGTCGCCGCCATGCCTTGATAATCACGATCAAAAACAGCAAGCCTCCGATGGTAGAGATCAAACCACCCAAGCCCATCATTCCCATCCCTATAATTTCAGGTAAACGATCTAAACCTTGAGCTGCTCCTGCAGTCTTACGTTGCACACCATAACCACCTGACCACGCGAGACCCAATATATGCATCAACTGGCCACCACCATAAACATAAGGTTGAATTGCCGCTAGGCGAGTATCTGGGGTACCTAAACCCAGCTTAGGCATGAGCAGATAAGCAATACCCATAAAGGAAAGCGTTACTCCGACAATCGAACCATGGTAATGCGCAGGTATAACTACATTCACACCTTCGATCAAAAAGCCAATGATGCCGCCTGCCGAAAACAAAATAAACGAAGCTATCATTGCTGACTTTAATGGCTTTGAAGATGCCTCAATCCTGCCTCGTTTAATCAACAGAAACAGTTGATAAACTGCGATAATGCCAAGCGGCATACTTGCCAAGCCACCGTATTGCATTAATTTAGTAAAACCTAAACGATGCCCTAGCGAATCAATTTCGCTTGAAGCATACAGCCAAGGCACCATAAGTACAGGCAATATAACCAATGCTGACAAAGCCAAAAGTAGCCCAGGCTTATAGCTAAAACGAGCACCACATGCACTTGCAAGCCATAACCAGGCAACAAGTAAAAGCAAGGTATGCGTGAACTGTAAAGTGTGCCCACCACCCCAGAACAGTAATTCGAAATAATATTCACCACTATATTCAACTGATATGCCCAGATAACTAGCCACTAACGCAATAATACTTAATAGAGCAGGAATAGCGGCTAAATACGATGCCCAGCTCAGTACCGACTCACCACTATTAAAGCCTTGAGGTATAGTCAATAAGCGAGCTACTAATAACAGCAGAATGCCAAAACCAAAAACACATAAAGCCAGGTAGAATGCTGGGTGTTGAAGCACAGGAACATAGTTATTCATCAAAGGCTCCCCTACTCCAAAAAATGGACAAGCGACCATAATCAAGGCACCAAGCGCAGCAAAGTTCCACGCCCACTGGTCCAACAAGCCACCACTAGCCGGGTTGCTGCTAGTCCAGAAAACTCCCGCCATTGATAGAAACCAAATCAATACAGAAAGGTCAACGTGCACAACCAGTGCAACATGGAAAAAGTCCACCCAGGGAATAAAGTCTTGTACGCCTGGCGTTCGAGACAAAACAAGCAGCAAAGAAAATACCCCTGCGCCTAGCAAAGAAGCGACAGCCAGCCCGAGCCATTTTTTAACAATCGTTTTCTGAGCGGCAGCAACTAGAGAAAGTTGCATTACCATAGAAGTGTTTAATGCCGTCATAATCCCTCATTATTATATTTATTGTGTCGCTCAGGATCCTATCAAATAATTGGGGTCAGTGTAAAAAAGGCCGTTATCACACCGAATCCAGTTATTTAATGGCATAAGTCGCATTTTATTCACTGTTCAAAGATTAGGCTTGCATCTCTCACTAAGAACAGTAAATAATGTGCAGCCATGGAGACTAAATAATTAGTACAAAATAAAAGTTTCCTACTATGCTTAAACAAGCATAAAAGTGTTACACGACTTAGAAAGAATCACTAACAAATATAATAAAGGGGATGAAACGTAAGCCGTGCTTCTTATAGAGCTGCTTCTGACTAAGCAGATTGCTATAAACCCTGCTTCTCGATTTCATCATTAAAACAAACCATAGCCAAATTCTGGAATAACCTTATTGGTTTCAGATACTTTAAGTAACTAGGTTATCGTTTTATTTTTTAAGTAGTAGCAATGTTGTCGGCCTCTAAAAATGTTCCGCATTACATAAATAGAACAGGCCAGATTGAAAATAATAACTAGATATTTTTGACATCTTGATTTGCCACACAACGGTTAAAGACGTGATTATGCCCCTTAACGAATAAAGTTCGGCAAATTCACTTCGACTCAGAATCTGGTATGCCTTTGATGAGGATCAACGGATGCCAAATCGTTTACGCAAGCTCAGCATGCTTATTGCCATGCCAAGTCTTTTGCTTGCCTCCAGGAATGTATTTTCTGAATACGCTCTTAACCTTCCTGAGCCAGTCTCTCCTGTAACACGGGAAGTATTTGACCTCCATATGATGACGGCCTACATCGCACTGATCATTATGATCCTCGTCACCGTCGTCATCTTTTACTCCATATTCAAATTCAGAAAGTCGAAAAATTACGAAGCCGACCAAGAATTTCATAACAGCAAGTTTGGCACATGGTCCTGGATTCTGGTGCCGATTATTGTACTCGCTATTGATTTAAGTATTGCTGGCAGCGCAAGCTCTACCTTTGACTTAATTGAAGATAAGACCCCAGCAGACCTGACAATTAAAGTGACAGGTTCCCAATGGAAGTGGACATACGAGTACATGGAAGACGATATTAAGATCGTCAGTAACCTACTGCCTGAGGAACAAGCTGGTGATCGCTATTTAAGAATGGTGGATAACCCTCTCTACCTACCTACTGACCGACGAATTCGTTTCCTTCATACCGCAACCGATGTTCTTCACGCTTGGTGGGTTCCGGCAATTGCGGTTAAGAAAGACTCCATTCCCGGCTATATCAACGAAACCTGGACTATTATCGAGAAGGCTGGCACGTATCACGGCCAATGTGCCGAAAACTGTGGTACGGGGCACGCTTTCATGCCCATTCAAGTTGAAGCGATTGCCGGTAGCGAGTTTGATTCATGGATGACAAAGCAAAAGGAAATCAAGATAGCGAAAGAGAAGGAAGCTTCTTCAGACACTGTCTGGCCAATGCAAGAATTAATGGCTCGGGGCGAGTCCCTCTACAACACCAACTGCGGAGCCTGCCACCAAGTCGATGGCTCTGGTGTTCCCCCCGCATTTCCAGCGCTGGCTGGTAGCGAAATTGCCAAAGGCGACCCCGCTAAACATCTTGAAGTCGTAATCAAGGGTGTATCGGGTACAGCCATGGCTGCTTGGGGCGCTCAGTTGAATGACCTGGAAGTGGCAGCAATCGTAACCTACGAAAGAAATGCCTGGGGTAATAACACAGGTGATGTTGTGCAACCAGCTGATGTCAAAGCGGCGCGCTAGGAGGAGATAATCAATGAGTTCTACTATTACAATTGATGAACAAAATCAGGACGTTTCAAGCGCCGATCATGATCACCACAATGAGCCACCGAAGGGTATAGGCCGCTGGTTATTCAGCACTAACCATAAAGATATTGGTACCATGTACCTGGTGTTTTCTCTCATTATGTTATTTTTGGGTGGTGGTATGGCAATGCTCATTAGAGCAGAGTTGTACTTTCCTGGCTTGCAGTTTTTGGAGCCTGACCTTTTCAATAACATGGTCACTACACATGCCTTGATTATGGTCTTTGGTGTTGTCATGCCTGCCGCAGCTGGTATGGCGAATTGGATGATCCCACTTCAAATCGGTGCGCCAGATATGGCATTGCCACGCTTAAATAACTTGAGTTTCTGGCTATTACCCGCCGGGGCTGCCCTGCTTATTTTGTCAGTCATCGTACCGTTTTTCGGTGGCGGCGCCCCCGTCAATACAGGCTGGACCTTGTACCCTCCCTTATCTGTTCAAGCGGGAATGGGGATGGATCTGCTGATCTTTACTCTTCATGTATTAGGCATATCATCGATACTCGCTGCCATCAATATCGTTACAACGGTATTGAATATGCGCGCTCCCGGCCTTGATATGATGAAACTACCCTTGTTTGTCTGGGCATGGCTATTTACAGCAATTCTATTGATTATGATCATGCCAGCACTTGCTGGCGGCGTAACCATGCTTTTGTTTGACCGTCACTTCGGTACCAGTTTCTTCGACGCTGCTGGCGGCGGCGACCCTGTGTTATTCCAGCATTTATTCTGGTTCTTTGGTCACCCGGAAGTATATGTACTATTACTACCTTCTATCGGAGTTTTAGGTGTTATTGTTCCAACATTCTGCCGTAAGCCTTTGTTTGGCTACCGCCCATTAGTTTGGTTTATGGGTATTCTGCTGGTCTTGGGTATGGTCGTATGGGCTCACCATCAATACACCATTGGCATGTCTGTCCTCGCGACCAACTACTTTATGATTGGTACAATTTTAATCTCGATCCCCGTTGGCCTAATGCTGTTCAACTTTATCTTAACGATGTGGCGTGGCTCTATTACCTTTGAAACACCCATGCTCTTCGCCATTGCCATCATTGTGATGTTCTCATTTGCAGGAACTACAGGTGTCATGCTGGCGGTTGTACCTGCAGATTTGCAATACCATGACACCTACTTTGTGGTCGCACATTTTCACTACGCATTAATACCCGGCGCACTATTCGGGCTCTACGCAGGTGTATTCTATTGGCTGCCAAAGTGGACTGGCCATATGTATAACGAAACGCTGGGTAAAATCTTTTTCTGGTGGACAACCATCGGCTTTAACCTGACGTTCTTCCCTCAACACTTTTCGGGCTTAGCGGGTATGCCACGCCGTATCGTTGATTACAGCGTGCAGTTTATTGAGTTTAACCAGATATCGAGCATTGGTGCCTTTATCTTCGGCCTATCTCACCTACTCTTTGTCTACATCATTATTCAAACTATACGTGGTGGCGAGAAAGCTCCAGCTCAGCCTTGGGAAGGTTCTCAGATCGGTACACCTGGCCTGGAGTGGACGCTACCCTCTCCTCCACCATTCCATAGCTTTGAAACACCTCCTACGGTCAAATAAAACCAGAATCTGGCCTTGGGTGCTTTAACAAAGAGCCCAAGGCTAGATACTTAACAACAAAAAGAGTTTTGATTATGAACCAACAAAGCGAACAAGCATTAAAGAAGTCAAATATTCGCACCGCGCTAATTCTTGGAGGCATTGCGATATCAAGCTTATGCATTGCCGCCTATGGCGTCAGCCAAACTTTAGCCGTGGGTGCATAACATGAGTGAAGTACCAGTAAAACAAAACAAGAAAACCGCACTAAAGCTCGCAATGTTAACAGTGCTTATGTTTGGCTTTGCCTTTGCGATGGTGCCGTTATACAAACTCGTATGCGATGTCGCCGGTATCAATAGCATCGATAGTAACAGTGGGCGCTCTGAGATTTCTGAACTAAGTAGCGAAGAACTTAGTCAGTCTTTAAGAACCGTAACGGTTCAATTCGACTCGACTATAAATGGCAATATGGCATGGGAATTCAAACCTGAAGCGAAAACCATGAAGGTGAAGCTTGGCGAACGAGTCAGTACCAGCTATTTCTTTAAGAACAACAGTTCGCAGCCAGTTGAAACCCAGTCAATACCTGGGGTTACACCATGGCAAGCAAACCAACATTTAAAGAAAATGGAATGTTTCTGCTTTGAGACTCAAACCCTTCAAGCAGGCGAATCAAAAGACATGGGTTTACAGTTTGTTCTCGACCCGAATCTACCTGAAGACATTCAAACGGTAACTTTATCTTATACCATTATGAACACAAACAGAGACGACTCACTGAAAACTAATAAAGACGCATTACCCTCTGTCAGCGACTCAAAGAAGACTTTGAATAAAGCTGGCGACAAGCAAACTATTTGAATAGCTAATGGTACAAACAATTAAAATAAAGAGGACATTATGAGCACAGCAGGTTCTGACAGTTATTACGTCCCCCACGGCAGCCAATGGCCCATTATTGCTGTAATGGGAATATTTTTTACAGTACTCGGTGTCGCATTTTGGGTTAATGACGTCGATGCGGGTACATATATGATTTGGACGGGGCTAGCTATTGTTGCCTATCTCTTCTATGGCTGGTTTAGTGACGTGATTGACGAAAGCATGGGTGGTAAATACAGCCCTCAGGTAGATATTTCCTTTAGACAAGGAATGATATGGTTTATCACCTCAGAAGTATTTTTCTTTGTAGCACTTTTTGGCTCCTTATTTTACCTTCGAGAAATCTCACTCCCCTGGCTCAGCGGTGAAGGTCACCTTGGCTCGTCTAACCTTCTATGGGAAGGTTTTAAGGCGTCCTGGCCCTTACTTACAACTCCTGATGGAGGAGAGTCTTACATCCAAACCAAAGAGGCTATGGGCGCTGGTGGCATCCCGCTATATAATACAGTCATATTACTTTCCAGCGGAGTAACACTTACCTGGGCACATCATGCTTTAAAGCATAATAAGAAAAACCAGCTTATCATCGGTTTAGCAGCAACAATTTTATTGGGTTTGATTTTCTTTGGTTTCCAGGCATACGAATATAGCCATGCCTACAATGCTTTAGACCTGACACTTAATTCAGGTATCTACGGGTCGACCTTCTACATGTTAACCGGTTTTCATGGCATGCACGTGACGATTGGTACTATCATGCTAATTGCTATTCTAGTAAGAAGCTTGAAGGGGCACTTCAGCTCAGATAAGCACTTCGCATTTGAAGCCGTTGCATGGTACTGGCACTTCGTTGATGTCGTCTGGTTAGGCCTTTACTTCTTTGTTTATTGGTTATAAGCCTATCAAGACATAAAAATGCCAGCTTAGTTGCTGGCTTTTTTATGTCTTGAATAAATAGATGCTCAGTTTTTCTAGCCAGCTAGGGCGTTGTCCCTGACTTTAAGGGCCGAACATTTCCAGCCTTATTCCCCTCTTCACACAAAGCCTTCCCCACTTCGATCCCCGCGACCTCCTCTGGTGCGCACATTTTAAGAATGGCAGACAGGTCATCATCCATATGAGAGAAGTGCTCGAAGATATCGTAGACATTGTTTTTTCCTGTTTCCAAGCGCTCCAAGAGAATCTTTTCCTGTTCATCAGTGAGCAACAAGGTTTGCATCGATTGCTCGAAGGAGTCAGCCAGCTGATTGACAACACCAGCAATCTGGACTGTCATATCACGATATTGAGAGCCTAGGTTCTCTATACCACTCTCCATACGCCGTATCAGCGTTTCTTGAGATTGATGCTCTAGATAAATATCGGCCTGCATATCCAAAGCCTCTATTTTTGCATCGGTTCCTTGTAGAAGCGCAAAAATATTATCTTTAATCTGACCATACTTCTCGGGATCATCAAGTGGCATATTTTTAATGAGAATCGACACACGGTTGTAATTGATCACAGTACGGTTGCCAAAATCATAAAAGCGACCGGCATCTTTCAACTCACTTAACAAGCGAGACTCCATTGTTCGTTCCATGCCGTTTGCTTCCATGTTTTTAACCTTGTATTTACCTCGCATTTGCAGGCTACAACTAATCCCATAGTGATTAAGGCTTTGGAACAATAACTGACCTAGCTGATCAAAGTTCTGACATTGATAGCTGTCCAGTAAAAACTGGATATTGGCACCCAGATCTCCGGTGCTAGCCATAGCCGCCATTGCAACATCTGAAGCGGCTCTAAGTTGGTCTTTAAGCTGTTTGTTAGCAATCGCATTGAAAATTGTGCTCTGAATACGTGTCACCATGTCATCATGACTAAGCTCTGTGGACATACAATCATCAGCACCTAGCTCACACGCTAGAAGTCGCTGATCAAGCTCCATATTGCGGCTAAGCACAATAACCGACATAGACTCAAGTTCTAGTGGGCATTCGCTCTTAATTTTGTCTAAAAAAGCTAAATGGGAGTTATTGCCGGGCATATCATCTATCAAAAGCAATTGATTATCGCTATATGCAGCGTGTGTCAATAAGCTTTCATAGGTCTGGCAATGCGTTAACTTGAAGTCTAACTGAAGGGAACGAATTGAATCACTGATAGTTGATGTATTGTATACAATGACGCCATACTTTTTTGACACGGTTGTCTCCTATATCCGAGGCACTAGTTACCTAAAAAATACAACTTACTGCTCCAATTCACGCCTTACGTCAAATCCCTTTCGGCGCACCTTGAAACAGGTAGATACAGCTCAACTCATTTAAGTTTAATAAGTATTTAGGTTTTATGGGTAATCTTCTTTCATAAATATAGGAAGCTTTTTCAGGTTTTACAAAGAAAAGCTTCAGAATTCTGACAAAAAAAAACCGACTACTTAGTAGTCGGTTTTGAATCAATCAATTAGCTAAACTTTAACGCTTACCTGAACGACGCAATGCCGCAGGCGTGAAGTCCTTACTCTTAAAGCTCTTTGAGTAGTCATAGCGAATAGGAATCTCATTAGCTAAACCACCTACAATATATCGACCAGACAACAAGTCGTGCAACGATTCTGCTGTTGTAATATGAGCTTTCACATCATAAAAGAACTTGTTATGAGCCTCACCAAAACGCCATAGCTCTCCACGACCATCATAATGATCTGCAACTAGGATTGCCCAAGAGTCCTCATCAATATAGAAAGTACGCTTTGAATATACATGACGCTGCCCTGCTTTAAGGGTACCGGTAACTTTCCACACCCGGTGCAGCTCGTATCGCATCACTTCTTGATCTAGGTGACCTGCTTTGATGATATCGTCATACTTGATACTCTTATCATCCATCGCATAGGAATTATAAGGAACGTATAGCTCCTGCTTTCCTTCTAGAGCCCAGTCATATCGATCCATCGCGCCATTGTACATATCGAAGTTATCGGTAGTACGCAAACCATCCGCCGCGGTTCCTGGTCCATCATATGCAACCTGAGGAGCTCGACGAACACGTCGCTGACCAGCGTTATATACCCACGCTCTACGTGGTTCTTTAACTTGGTCAATTGTTTCGTGGATAAGTAGAACGTTACCCGCCAAACGAGCCGGTGAAGCTACGCGCTGCTTAAAATACCAAAAGACGTTTTTATCTCCATTCTTTGCAGCATCCGTCAATTCCAATCGCTCAGAATAATGTTCTACGAAACGAATTGGTGAGAAGTCTCCTGATTCAGTAGGTGTAACCTGTACGTAGTCACGAACAAAGCTTCCCCCTCTTGAACGCATAATATGGTTCCAAACAACTTCTTTAGCATTCTTTGGAATTGGGAAAGGAATTGCACCTTTATAGCCTTGCACGCCATTCCCGTCATCAACCATTTCAGCATTAGTCGCATTATGCTTGAAATACTCACCGAATTTATCAATATAACCAACTGAACGATGAGTAGGATACACCTTCATTTTATAAGTAGAGTATCGCTCCAGGGTCTTCTTCTGACCATCAGACAACTTATCTGCATACTGAGCCATATTGTCTTTAGTAATCGTGAACAAGACCTGATCCGAAGCAAAAGGATCCGGATAAGGTTCACCCACCTTATAATCAGCAGGTGCTTCTACACCACCCGTCCACTCAGGAATTGTTCCATCTGCATTCCCTGCTTTTTCTGCACCAATTGGCGTTAATTCATTCCCTAATTTCGCCGCTTCTTCTGGTGATACTTTTGCCATGACATTTGCCGCACTAAAGCTTGCAGCAACAACACCAATGGCACACAAAGTTTTTATCATTTTCATTTAGACTACCTCGTTAAACCAAGCCAATGGGTTATTAGAATGAGTACGAAACACTAAGCGCAAGACTATCTCGGTCGGAGATTGTGTTATGAACCCCTCCACCGAAGTAATTGGTATACGCCAAGGTTGCACTGTACTGGTTTAAGTAATCTGCTCTGACTGACAAGCCAAGAGATTTACGCCCCTCGATAAAGTTAGCACCAGGACCTGGCGCATAACCTTTCACATCATGACTCCAAGCGACCTGTGGCGTCATATTCACACCGGCAAAAACATCGTTATATTGTAATGAGGTTCTCATACGGTAACCCCAAGAGAAGCCAGTAACATAACCCTCATCATCGCATGGACCTGTATAGGTTGGGTTTGAGCTGGCCAGAACGCCTTGACAAGTTAGCTCACCCACGAGATCGTCAGTCAGTTGACCATAACCTAACTGATCAGTCCGACCATAGCGGATTTCATCAGTATCAGGTAAGTTATGAACATATGTAGCACCCACCTCACCAACAAAGGCTAGACGGCTCGCACCCCAAATTTGATCAACAAACTTAATGGCGGTCATCTGAATCTGCGATACATCATAAGCGTCATAACCCGCTTGGACACTTCCATATAAAGGCGCTAATTCATCCGAAGTTATCGTTCCATCGCCGTTACTGTCAGTTGCTCTACTAGTAACGATAGGCGATACAACGTTACCTCTCGTTGCAAGCACTAAGTCTGGAGAGTTGAACTGCAAAGGCATATCATGCTTGAAGCTATACTCACCACCTAATGAAATACCACCAGGCCCAGTCGTGTTAAAGCTGAGACCTACCATTTGAATCTGTTCAGGGTACTGAATTTGATACTCAGCAGTCGAAAACTGTTCATCACTATCTATCGCACCGTCGCTATCAACGTCGGTACCGACTCTACCACCAACAATTGGTAAGCGACTATGGTATTGCAAGAAGTAGAAACCAAACTCTGTTTCATTCAAATCTGCAGCAAACCAGCGTAAAGCAATACCAAACTGATCAGTATCATCGGGCTTGTCATCATACATTCTCTGCAAGCCGGTTTGTCCACCCTGGTTCCACTCTTCAGTCATGAAGTTAGCACCCCAAACAGGGCCGCAACCATCGGCTACATAATCATTTGTAGAGAAGTAGGTTCCGCAATCATCAATTCGCGAAGGCTCATACTCTAGCTGAATAAACGCTTCAATCGTAATATCATCCGTTAAGCCCAGTGAACCGTATAGCATGTTCACTGGAATCAGCGCTTCTTTAATTTCTGCTCCCGGTGCTCGAATAGCACCAATATCTACTGGGTTAATAACGTTAATACCGTTAAAGATAAAGGTACTTTCACCCCAGCTGACTACCTGCTTACCTAAACGAAGGTTAAGAGGTGTATCGCCAAACCAGAAATCTTTCCAGATATACGCATCCATGATTTCTCCGCCAGACGCGTTCGCTTGACCATTCTTACTTAATTGACGTTGATAACCATTGGCATCCGTAGCTCTGTCGCCATCTTTTAGCTCAAAGTCATACCAATACTTTGCACGAGCAAATACACCCCAGTCTTCATAAGTGGCTAAAAAGTCACTGGTACCCTTGACGATCTGCGAATAGGCATCACCCTTATCGAAATTAAGGTTACCGTC
>NZ_LWGE01001288.1:0-4532 GCF_001635315.1 Oleiphilus sp. HI0123 | reverse complement strand
TCACCTTAAAGGCTTACGAAATATTTAGTTAGGCAAAACTGTTATTTAAGTTCGTTTTTTACAAGGCCGCAACGCTGGCATTTTGACACCGTTACAAGCTTGCCCTGTTTAACGTCGAACTTTGAGTTGCTTATAACCTTCCACTTATGAAAGCCGCTTTTGCATAAAGTTTTGCCTTTATGCTTGGCCTTTGGGGATGGTTTTTTAAAGGGAATTACATTAGACATAATAAGAGCTTTCGTTGCTTGAAGGCCTGAATTCATCGTTATAAAAGGCTTAATGCCTATTAAGAGTTGTTGCAATACTGATGTTACCAAGACGCTACTTAGATCGCTACGCCTTATTTGTTGGCCTTAGTTTTTTGCTGCATGCGATTATAATCGGCGTGGTTATGCTTGCTCAGGTGGATAAAGATGAAGAGGAAGAAAAGCAGCATAAAGTTCTGATAAAATTAGATAATCCTATTAATGAAGAGGAAGAGGAAGAGGAGGAGGAAGAGGAAAAGCCTTTAACAGAAGAGAAAGCTAAAGCAGAGAAAGCTAAAGCAGAGAAAGCTAAAGCAGAGAAAGCTAAAGCAGAGAAAGCTAAAGCAGAGAAAGCTAAAGCAGAGAAAGCTAAAGCAGAGAAAGCCAAAGCAGAGAAGGCTAAAGCTGAGAAGGCTAAAGCTGAGAAGGCTAAAGCTGAGAAGGCTAAAGCTGAGAAGGCTAAAGCAGAAAAAGCCAAAGCAGAGAAGGCTAAAGCAGAGAAGGCTAAAGCAGAGAAAGCTAAAGCAGAGAAAGCTAAAGCAGAGAAAGCTAAAGCAGAGAAGGCCAAAGCAGAGAAGGCCAAAGCAGAGAAGGCCAAAGCAGAGAAGGCCAAAGCAGAGAAATCGGGTGGTGCTTCCAGCCACAAAGGTTCCGGTCAGGCTTCGAATTTAAAGACTATTAAGCCGCGTCAAAGACTTGTAGATGGCATACCGGGTTCAGAATATCTAATAGATAAGAAAACGCTTAGGCAAAACTTCGTACTGACTAAAGAGGGTGAGGTTTTATATAAGTATGGAGCCGTCAAAGCTAAGCAGATTGAACAATCAATGTCACCTAGGCATAAGCTCATTGCGAGTGACTATTTGAAGCAAGGCTTTAAAAAAATTGAAAGCAACCTGGTAAGACCGAAAAGAAGTTACAGAGATGTTGGTAAAACCTATTACGGTCAAATTACATATTTACAGGACAGTGAAGGCTATTTTTATAATGTTGTATTTAAACAGCGTTCTGGAAGTGAAGATCTAGATAAGGCATTTATGGAAGCTTTATTAAAAACTGGGAGACTTGCGCCACCAATCGATCCAAAGGTTAGAAACTATTTTTTATATCGAAAGGGTTTGCTCTATTACGGTGAGTCTGATTTTGCTAACTAGTTTTAAGCGTTAGGTATCTTCGTTTTGGGTGTGGACAAGATAAAAGATCGTTGGCGTTTTGGTGTTCTACTTGCTGTAAGTATTATCATACATTTGCTCGCTTTAATCTTTTATGTGTGGCGAACGCAACATAGTGAGAATGAAGTCGAAGAAACGTCTGTCGTCCAAATTAAATTGATAAAACATCACTTAGAAGAACCAGGACCAGAACCAGAACCAGAACCAGGACCAGAACCAGAACCAGAACCAGAACCAGAACCAGAACCAGAGCCAGAACCAGAGCCAGAGCCAGAACCGAATCAGGATTCGGATTATTTTTCTCCGGTGCATAATGCACAGGAGTTTTCGTCCAGTAATCAAACAAATCGAGAGGCCAAAGAGGTGTTTTTTGGTGATGGCGGGGTCGAGCGCGGAGAGCAGCTAGCGAATAAAAGTATTTTAAATGAGGAGCCTGAGAAATGGAGTCAGTTGCCTGACCCTTCAGATGATCTGGCGGCCTCTGAGAAAAAAACACAGAACCAAACAGATGAAACTGAGTCAATAAGCCGGAATCTGTTAGATACGAGTACTAAAGGTGTTAATAAAGTGGCTGAACAATCTTCACAGCTGAATGACATGGATGAGCGTAACAATGTAGAGGAGAGCTCCATTATTCCTTCGTATATGGAAGATGTATATGGTGAATATGAGGCTGATACCGTTCTTTTAGAGGAAAAGAGTCAAGGAAACCCAGACACTCATGTTGTTGGGAATATCAGCTTGCTCGGTGAAGATGAACTTGAGAACGTAACTGTTGAACAACCATATAGCGAACAAGAAAGTGAAGAACTGCGTATGGTTAATAAATTTCTTGAAAGAATGAATAAGCAGGTTAACGAAAAATGGAATAATCCATACAAAGGTAGGCAAATGCATAGAGGTGTTGCAAAGCTAGAGCTGGACGAATACGGAAATGTCGTTGATGTATTTATCTTCTTGCAGAGTGGTCTCCCTGCTTTGGATGACTCGGTTGTTCGTGCAATTCGAGCCGTAAAGCGCTTTGACGTCCCAAAAAATACGATTATCGCCGAGCGATACAGCCACTTACGGTTTCACTTTAGTTCCATTGAGTTGGAGAGAGATAAAATGCCATTTGAAGTGGATCAATCCCATATTAAAGACGAGAGTGATTAGATGCACGTAAGATCAAAGGTTATTGAACGCAATTCAGAACAGTTTTCCCAGTGCAGAAAGTTGATTATTTTTGGTCCACCCCCTGGTGATCCTCTTGAGTATTTAAATCCTGAAAAGGTAATTACCTTTGATTATCGAGTATATCGGTCTTTAAAAAACTCTCTTGGTAACAAAGTCTTATTTAGTTTGGGTAATGAAGGTCTTGAGGCTTGTGATGCGGTGATCATTCACATCCCAAAAGCAAAGGCAGAGTTGGACCTTATCTTGGCCTATGTTACGCCTCTGTTGTGTCAAGGTGGTGATATCTATCTCGTGGGTGAGAAAAAAGCCGGAATTGCTAGTGCGGCTAAGAAGTTAAGCTCATATAGCAGTGATGCTAGCAAGATTGATTCAGCTAAACACTGTCAATTGTGGCATGCAAGCCTAGATCAAAAAGTCGAGCCGTTTAGCTTAAAAGATTGGATGACATCATTTGATGTTGAGGTGAATGACATATCCTTAAAAGTGGCTGCTATACCAGGTGTGTTTAGTATCGGTGAGCTCGATGAGGGTACTGAGCTACTACTGGCGAATATGTTTACCCGTCTAGAGGGGCGAGTATTGGACTTTGGTTGTGGTAGTGGCGTACTAGGGTGTTATACAAAACTGCTCAATCCAGGTATTAAGCTGGAAATGGTTGATATTAATTTGTTGGCCCTAAAGTGCGCTGAAGAAACTGCGCGGCTAAATAACATAGATGTAGATATTTACCCCAGTGATGGCTGGGCTGAGGTAAAAGGTAGGGTTAACGCCTTAGTGACGAACCCGCCATTCCATCAAGGTGTAGATACTGAATACACAACTACTGAGGGGTTTATTAAAGGTGCCAAAGATAAATTGACAAAGCACGCACCTTTTCTTTTAGTTGCGAATTCTTTTCTTAAATATGCATCGATTATTGAGGCGAGCATGGGGCGCTGCGATGTATTGGCTGAAACCACTAAGTTTCGTGTGTATAAGGCCTTTCGCTGAAGCTTGAATTATTTATAAGCAAAAAAAAGCCCTTGCATTGCAAGGGCGAGTCCACTCTAGCTTTACGCTAGCGATAAAAACCTGAAAAAATGAATTGCGTTCATTGGGTTAGATAATACTTCTTAGAATTAGAATGTTCATACTAAAATTTGAACTGGCTCACAAATATGTTTTATTGACTATTACTTGCCCTGCTTCTAAAGCATAAACCATTGGTGCATGTAACGGTATGTGATATTTTACATATATATGTGACTGTTGGTCGGCTTATAAATATTACTATAGCTTATCGACTTGAGCACAAGGAATACTGAATAGGTGGAGATTCCACCTAACCCTCAGGAGTACTCATGAAGACGGGTAGGGCTGTAATAGCCAAAAATAACAAGAATATATTCAAGCAAATTCCTGTAGCTGCTAAAAGCTGTGCTTTAGTGGTGGGCCTTACGTCGCCGTGCGCGTTTGCTGAGTTACAATTCCTTGACGATAGCTCATTATCTAACGTTACGGGTAAAGCTGGTTTGACTATTGATATAGAAACAAGGGTACATATCGGCGAGTTCGAATATGTAGATGCTGGTTCTATGTATACGAAAGATTACTCCTTGACTGGAATCGGTGGCGGCTTAGTAGACAACCTTCGCGCAAAAATTGACGTGACAGATGGTAACGAAACATTGGCAACAGGGTTTTCCGATGTTGCGCTCCTGGCCACTGCTGGTTTTTTTGATACGAGTGAAACTGATGTTGCCTGGGCTATCAATGAGTATGCTGATGGTGCTGGTGGGTTTGGGAAGCAGTACGGCGATGGCGATGTGCTTATTCACGTTACGTCACAAGACCTTGGGTTCAGTGATGCCGTCCTCACTGGCAATACTCCACCTCCACCGTCTACGCACGCATCAAATCTTGATAATTATAAAAATGCTGTTGATCTACATATTCAGGA
>NZ_LWGE01001287.1:0-3892 GCF_001635315.1 Oleiphilus sp. HI0123 | reverse complement strand
CGCTTTCTCAGATTGCCTTGGCTGAGACTCAAGATACAGAGAGCTTATTTACACTCGATTCAGTGTCGCTTAGCCCTATCAATTTTAATCTGGAAGAACGTACAGCTAAGCTGGGCAACTTGCTAATAGAAAAGCCCGTGTTATTTGCTAAAAAGGATGAGACCTCACAAATAAATTTGCTACGTCCACTTCAACAAGAAAAGCTTGCTACTGATACCAACGAAAGTGAGGCCTCAGAGCCTATAGCAAAAACCAGCAACGACACAAGTCACTCGACTCAGGAAGCACCTTTCAAGTGGTCAGTGACATCGATAAAGCTAAAAGAAGGGCTGATCAATTGGCAAGACGCTAGCCTGGAAACACCCGCCGATATAAGTCTCGAAAATATATACCTTGAGCTTGGAAAGGTCTCCTACGAACTTGATAAAGCCTTTTCCTATAATGCTTCCTTTAATACCGGAGGGGCCAAGCAAAGTCTTTCAGGCCAATTGGCTGCCTTACCACTCAATGTCGAAGGTGATCTTTCACTTTCAGCCCTGCCATTACACTGGTCACAACCATATATAGGTGAGCAACTCAATGTGCTGCTTGAACAAGGTCAACTGGATCTATCATCAAACTATCAATTAAGCATGACAGACTCAGGCTTGTCTGGAGAAATCACTAGCAATACTTCAGTCAATAACCTTGATATAAAGGAGAGTATTGAAAGACAAGAGGTAGCCGGCTTCAAGACCTTCGCTCTAAAAGGCGTCAAGCTTAAGCTGGCAGGCGAGCAGCAAGCCCCTTCAATTTCAGTTGAAACAGTACAAATTTCCAAGCCCTATGCGAGAGCTAAAATCTCTGAAAAAGGCGAGATGAGCCTGGCTCAACTAAGTAAATCAAAACCGAGTGAGACAGAAGAAGGAAACACTGTAACAGAAGATCATTCGCAAGAAGAGCACAAAAGCGAAACAGCAGGAGAACAAGACCAAGCAAGTCAGCCTGCGAATATTGCCATCAATCGAATTATTATTGAAGAAGGCCGCTTCGACTATATCGATGCTTCATTAACACCGGTTTTTAATACTTATGTCGAGCAATTCTCCGGCGACATCACTAATATTTCTTCAGACATTGATGCCCACTCAAAAGTGGCACTATCTGGAAACCTCGATACCTATGGAAAAATTGCCATTAATGGCACAACTAACCCACTCAGCGCTCAACCTAATACTGCCTTAGATATTCAGGTCAACAATATTGACCTAAGTACCGCCAGTCCATATTCGGCTAAGTATGCTGGCTACCTGATCGATAAAGGCAAGTTGGATCTTGACCTGGCTTACGACATCAAGGGCTCTAAGCTGAAAGCGGACAATAAAGTCTTTATAGATCAATTTAACTTTGGAAAGTCTGTCGATAGCCCCGATGCCACAGTCTTACCACTTCCTCTGGCTATAGGTATTATGAAAAACCTCGATGGTGAAATAGATATCGACCTACCAATTAGTGGAGACTTGAGTGACCCGAGCTTCAGCTTTGGCGGCTTACTGCTAACAGCTTTCACAAACCTGATTACCAAAGTGGTAACCAGCCCTTTCTCTATCCTAGGCTCCTTGGTTGAAGGTTCTGATGACATATCATCTGTGAATTTTTCTGCTATGTCTTCGTCAATCGATGCGCTTGAAAGTGAGAAGATTCTTAAGCTTGCTGAAGCTTTGAAGAAGCGTCCTAATTTAAGTCTTGAAGTACGGGGCGTAGCAGATAGAAGTGTCGATCTAGAACCTGGTGGGCAGGTGCTTGGCGAAGATAAACTAGCAGTGCTTGCGAAGAGTAGGGCACTGGCCATCGCTAGTTCCTTGGTGGAGATTGGCGGAATTCCAGAGCAACGGATATTCACCCTCGAACCTAAAGTTGTCACGAGTGAAGCCTCAAAAGAGTCCCCGTCTGCCGAACAGGCTCCGACAGTAGCCTCGATTTTTACAATCAAGCCCAACTAAACCCATTCGCAAACATAGAGAAAGCCATGCACAAAACTATTAGCCACTTCTTCGCCTATGTCAGCCGGCTTAAATGGATTAAACGTTGGAGTCTAATGCGTAATGCAATTCATGAGGATGTCGCGGTGCACTCATGGGAAGTCGCTACGATAGCTCATATCTTGGCAATCATTCATAACAAAGACTGCGATCTAAATAATAAAATAGATGCAAACCATTTGGCTGTCGTTGCGCTTTATCATGATGCGACAGAAGTCATCACTGGCGACATGCCTACACCGGTAAAATATCACTCCGAGGCGATGCGTACCGCTTACAAAGGGGTCGAAGAGAAAGCACAGCATGAGTTGCTTGCCCTGCTGCCTGCTTCCTTGCATCAAGATTTTAGTAGTATCCTGCTTGAAGATACGCTCCCGGAGCACTACCTGGTTTTGCTCAAAGCCGCTGACCGACTTTCCGCTCTTCTTAAATGCCGGGCAGAATTGCGTGCAGGAAACCGCGAGTTTGAACAAGCTGAACAGGAAATCAGTTCACGCCTTAATGATATGAACCTTGCACCAGTACACTACTTTCTTGAAGTTTTTGCTCCCGGCTATGATATGTCGCTTGATAACTTGCTGGATGCCTAGTGTTTTGCCATGATTGTTTAATCAAAACCCCAGAGTGATAACCTTATGAAAGCGATTGGCCTAAACCAATATCTAGCAATTGAAGACCCTGAAAGCTTAATCGACTTCGAAGCGAATATGCCTCACCCCACCGCGCACGACCTACTAGTTAAAATCGAAGCCATTAGCGTCAACCCTGTTGATACAAAGGTTCGGGGGCCAAAATCGCAAACTCTAGAAGAGACCAAAATACTTGGTTGGGACGCTTGTGGTGTAGTCGTTTCCGTAGGTGAAAGCGTCACCCTTTTTAGCCCTGGTGACAGGGTGTTCTATGCCGGCGATATTACACGGCAAGGTTGCAATAGTGAGTTTCATTTAGTCGATGAAAACATCGTAGGTTATGCACCACGCTCCCTTGATTCAGCTAATGCCGCAGCCCTTCCACTCACAGCAATTACGGCCTGGGAAGCCCTTTTTGAAAGGTTAAATATTTCAATTGATGGCTCAAGAGCAGAACACGCCAAACCCACGATTTTAATTATCGGTGGTGCAGGCGGTGTTGGTTCGATCGCCACTCAAATCGCCACAAAGCTTGCCGGGCTTGAAGTTATCGCAAGCGCGTCTCGCCCTGAAAGCAAAGCTTGGTGCGAGAAAATGGGTGCCAAACATGTAATCGATCATAGCAAAGCTTTAGATAAACAACTTTCTGATATTGGTATTCCTAGCGTTGATTATATTCTCTGCTGTAATAGCACCGATCAATACTTCGATCTTATGATAGACGTAATCAAACCGCTTGGAAGAATCTGCTGCATTGTTGACAATACGGCCCCCTTGGAAATGAATAAACTGAAATCAAAGTCAGTGAGCTTCGCTTGGGAGTTCATGTTCACCAAAGCCATGTTCAAGACACCAGACCGGATCGAGCAACATCATATTCTTAACGAAGTGGCACGGCTCGTTGACGAAGGTGAGTTCATCTCCACACAGAATCAAATATTATCGCCTATCTGCGCAGACACTCTACGCCAGGCTCATGCCCAACTAGAGCAAGGAAAAACAATAGGGAAGCTCGTCATCGAAAGCTGGGAGTAGAGAGCAACTAGCAAACTATAATTGAAAACATTCTCTTAAATGTTTTCTTCTATCCATTTCGTTAATTGGGCTAAGGGTAAAGCTCCAGAAATCCTGGCAACTTCTTTCCCGCCTTTGAAGATTAATAAACTCGGGATAGATTGTATTCGCCAACGGGCAGCTACTTGTTGATGCACTTCAGTATTCAGTTTTGCAAAACGTAACTTC
>NZ_LWGE01001286.1:0-3652 GCF_001635315.1 Oleiphilus sp. HI0123 | reverse complement strand
ACATTTCATTTATTATGCAGAGTGCCAGGGTGGCATTGAAATCTTCAGGGTTCTTCATCAACGCATGGAACCAAGTAAACATCTAATTGATATCCTAGATCAAGATTAAGCTCTTTGCCGCCAATGAATTTGATGTAACTTTTTGAGACATCTAATCGGAATTTTCTTCACTAGTGCCAATGAGTCCGCATTTAAGACCCTGACAACTCAAATAGGGTGCGCCGTGCGCACCGATAAACCCCGCGACTCAAACAAACAGTAATGGGGGGGCGGCCAAAGCAATTTCCCTAACCTGTAGGCAGAGCCTTCCACGGCTCGCAAGCGGGCTAGCACGGGGCAGATTCATGCGAGGGGTTGAACCCTCTGCCTACTAAGACGAGGTATCAAACTCCGCTGGTGCGCACGGCACACCCTATTGATATCGAAGAGTCCGAACTTGGCATATTCGCACTTTATTCGTAGGTCGGGCTTCAGCCCGACGCGGTGCTTACAATACCTATTAACTACCTCATTGGCACCGATCTGTCGGGTTGAAACCCGACCTACAAGGTACGTACTAGGGGCCGAATTTGGCACTTTAACGACTAAGTAATGCGCAGGAGTCGTGCGCTTTAGTCGAACGCAGTGTTCTAATAGCTCAGCTCAAGCGCTGACTTTTACAATTAATATTTATCATTATTTATATCGAGCCAAAAACATATCAACGGTTTCGCGCACTAGTGCTTGTTTTTCAGGTTCAGATAAAACAGGCGCAATTTGAACAACTTGAGGCCAAAAGCAACTTCCCTTTATTAGGTTGTGAAGCTGTGTGAAAGCTAGCTCTGTGTCATGTAAATTTATGCGCTTATCTTTAGACGCGCTTTCTAACCATAGCGTCAGCGCGGTGTCTTCATCATCGAACTTTTCAAGTTCTTTTTGTAGGGCCTCCGGCTGGAACAGGAAGTGCCCTAGCGCCACGCGTGCTAAATCGATATATTCTTTGTCGCCCACCAGATTCACTTCTTGCTTTAGTAATGCTGTTAGCTGCTCACCCAAGGGGCTGACGGCATCATAATGAACATCAATTTTCACCATCGCCTGATCCCATAGATCTTTCAGCAAATACATTACCAAGGCTTCTTTAGAGTCGAAGTGATTGTAGACCGTTCGCTTTGATACCTGGGCAATTTCCGCTAGCTTATCCATGCTTGTCGCATCTACGCCATATTCCTTAAAGGCTTTTCTCGCGGCATCAATGATCGCCTCTCTCTTTAATTCACTGCGGCTTTTGCTTTTTTCGCTTAAGGTCTGACAGATTACGTTCACATTGAGTCTCAACAGCTTAAATACCAATAAAGTACATTTTTACACTGCATAGTTTACTTTTCAATTTAAATAAGTAAACTGCACTGATTAGTTTACTTATTGTATGGCGACGTCATGGTGGGCTCAGTGATGGATCGCTATGGAAGCGGGCAGCATGCTGTAAGTCAGAAGGAGAGAATCATGTTACGTTTAATAGCGCGCGTTGCTTTGGTGCTTACAGCACTGATGATTGTTAAAGGTTGTGCGAGTATGCCGGACAGCAAAATGCCTTTGCATCAGAGTGCTGAGTATTACAATTATATTCAGCGAGACTTTGAAAGCTATATAGAGGTGTCTAGAGCATGGTTATCGCATAACCGAAGTTTTATTTCACAGAACAAGCAAAAAGAGATCAACATGAACGCACCGTTTATGTTGATGCCTAATGAGCCGACACAGAAAGCTGTATTGCTGGTTCACGGCTTGGGAGACTCGCCTTATTCTTTTTCTGATATTGCTAAATCGCTCCACGGCGAAGGGTATGCTGTTCACGTTTTACTTTTGCCTGGGCACGGAAGTAAGCCTTCGGACTTAATGCTCTCTCACTATGAAGATTGGCAAGACATTGTTGACCACTATGCTCTACAGCTGAAAAAACAGTACAACAAGGTTTTACTAGGCGGTTTTTCTACCGGTGCAAACCTCGTGACTATCAATGCCATTGAGCAGGGTGGTGTTGATGGTTTGCTTCTGTTTTCTCCGGGCTTTGAGACATTTTCACCTTTTGTAGAGCGTTTGGCTCCCATCTTTGCGACATTTATGGACTGGGGCTGGAAGGCAGAAGAAGATAACCTAGCCCGATATCGCTCCTCGCCAATTAATGCTTCGATCGCTTACTCTGAGAGTGCACAATATGTCAGAGACTTATTTGAATCAAAGCAAACAAATGTCCCAACCCTGATTGTGATGAGCGAGGCAGACAGTGTCATTAACCCTCATGCCATCAAAGGATACTTTGACTCAAACTTCACCCATGCATCAAATCGCTTCATTTGGTATGGAGAGTCTATTATTGAAGACGATAAGATTATCACTAAGTCTATGAAACTGCCGGAACTGAGAATCAGTTCTGGCTCACATATGAGCCCACTATTCGCTCCAGACAACCCTTACTACGGCAAAAAAGGAGAAAAACGAATGTGCGGAAACAGCTTTAATCCCTCAAATACGCGCCGATGCGAAGAGGGTGAAAGTGTATGGTTTTCAGCATGGGGTTATAGCGAAGAAGACAAACTATTTGCCCGTTTAACATGGAACCCTTACTACTCGAAAATGGAGCAAGCTCTAAGACTTTTTCTTCGGAATTAAACATGCTGCTCTATGCGAATGTTGCGTGACCAGACAGTGGTTCCCTCACAACTAAGACCAGCTAACTTTGCCGAGCAGCATATCCTTAAACATCACAAAGTCACCCATTAAACTCCATAGCGGGTATGTAAAAGTAGCCGGACGGTTCTTTTCAAAAAAGAAATGTCCGACCCAGGCGAAACCATAACCGACTAGTGGCAGAGCGATTAGCAGTGACCAATTTTGCGTACTAATAAGTGTAACGAGCAGTAAAATAACGAGTGCAGTACCGAGGAAGTGCAAGCGCCTGCATGTCGCGTTGCTGTGTTCAGATAGGTAGTAAGGGTAGAATTCTTTGAAGCTTTGGTAGGTTTTCATTTTGGATAACTCTCTTATTGTTTTTTATATAGTAATCTTATCGGTGCTGCAGTGCCAATTGTTGCTAAGGTGAATTTTCTCTTAAGTTTAATTGATAGATAACATGATTTTTTAGCTTCGGCTAAGCAGTGGTGCTTTATGTCTTGGATACAAATCACTCGAAAAAGGCCAGATATTTGTATAAAATAGCGCCCGGTAAAATCCGGTAACTCGTTATCATCGAGCTCAACCGGCAAATCAGGTGTTGTAGTCTCATCATAAAAACATCTTGGCATTACTTTGGGTGACCCTCAAACAAGCCAAATCTGACTCTTCTCCTCGTATCAAGTTTAAACCACGCTTACAAGCAAGAGTATTATATGAATGTAGTAATTGTCGGCGCAGGGATAATGGGAATTACCTTTGCCACCCTAGCGAAAGAACTGAACCCGAAGCTTAAAATAACCATCATAGAGCGCCTTTCTGGGCCAGCCAAAAGCAACTCCAGCGTATTCAATAATGCGGGAACAGGCCATGAAGCAAATTGTGAGTTGAACTATACGCCGGTCGATGAGGATATTATCGAAGTCGAAAAGGCACTCGCAATACACGGTCAATTCAATATCGCCAAGCAGTTTTGGGCTTATTTGGTTAAGAAGGGGAT
>NZ_LWGE01001285.1:0-6075 GCF_001635315.1 Oleiphilus sp. HI0123 | reverse complement strand
AATCGCTTTCCCTGCCCCCATTACATCGAAAACGGTCGAGTCAATATTATTTGGGTACTCTACATGTGTGTATTGGAAACGCTCCAAGGCTTTATGCTCTTGGTCAATTAACTCAGACTTTAGGAGCAGGCCTTTCTCTTCATCTATCCATAGCTTATAGCTATAACGTTCATCGTCATTGGCAGATATTTCCACCACAACACATGAACGCTCTATCATTCTCTCTTTCCCCTTAAGAACTAAAGAGTAATGACTCTTACCAGGCATAAAACCAACAAACTTATTAGTAAAGTTATTGGAAAGAGGACTGTTTTCTACCTCTACAACTCTGTTATTCGGAAAGACGCACATTACCCGCTCACCATCACGGACAATTTCGCCCATCTCGCCATCGAGTTGCTTTAAGCGCTCTTTCTCAAGACCCTTCTCGTACTGGTGAATAACACTCATGGTACTCGACATAGCACCTCTCGAGAACATAAAGCGTCCACGATAGTTCTGCTCTACAGAGGCTTGTTGCATAAACATCAACCAATCAATTGCTTCCCAGGCGCTGCGCTCCTTTGGAAACTGATAAATCCATTCCTCCTTGGCGCCTTGAGCATAGAGCGGCGCACCGACAAGACAAAAAAGTAGCAACAACCCACGCAGAAGAACTTTAGTATTAAGCTTATTCAAATCAATTAACATGATGATATTTTCACTTCCAAGCTCAGCTTATATTCCAACAGAATTGACACTTGCAACCCTAGCCAAAGGCATAAAACCAGACTGAGTACCACGTATCGAGTGTTCAGCATGCCTCAGTAAATACTGACTAAAATGACGCGCCTGCTCTTCAGTCATCTCAACAACAACCTTAGGCTCTTGCGCAGAAACTTTAAGCAGCGCACCTTCAGCAGAAATATTCGCAGCAGTGCTTTGTATTTCATCATTCAGTTCAGTCGTACCTTGAAAAGCAAAAATAAAGGCAAAAGCGACACTGGCCGCTAAGGCAAGCCAAGCACGACTTCCGCCTCTTTTGCTCGACGATTCAGAGCTATCATCAAGAAGCGGAACAACTTTTTGATCCTCACGGCGATCAGCAAGATTCTGAGGGACAGTACCTTCTACGCTATCCATCTCGGTACTCATATCGAGTGAAGGTTCAGCTGCATTGTCCCGGATTGCCGCAGCCACCCCGGCACTAATATCAATATTGAAGTGGCTTTCACTATCTCGTTTCAGCACCTGACGCGCCTCATGATAGCGCCCCCACAGTAGCTGCACCTCTTGTTCATCGGAGTGACCGAGTATTCGCTGAAGTTCCAGCTCATTTGACTCATCATCCATCAACGCTGATATAGACTCTCTTAATCTCTCGTCCATTAATCACCTCTCATGGCTTTGATCTCATTATCAATCGCTTCTCTAGCCCTAAATATACGCGACCTAACAGTTCCAACCGGGCATTCCATCACCGCCGCAATTTCGTCATAACTTAAATTATCAAACTCCCTTAGCGTCAAAGCGATGCGCAAATCTTCAGGCAGCTTTTTAATCGTATTCTTGATCACAGCTTCCAACTGGTCTTTACTCAACAACTGTTCAGGTGATGCGGTATCTTTTAAAGCACTGGCATTTGGGTTTAACTCCGCATCCTCAAGCTCACAATCACTTGACGGGGGTCTCCGACCTTTGGATTGAAGGTAGTTTTTAGCGCAGTTTATAGCAATACGATAAACCCAGGTATAAAAGGCACTATCCCCTCTAAACCTGTCTATTGCTCGGTAGGCCTTTATAAAGGCTTCTTGGGTTACATCAGCGACTTCATGGTAATCACTAACATAGCGAGACACGACTGCTGCAACCTTGTTTTGGTACTTTATGACCAGTAAATCAAAGGCTGCTTTATCGCCCCGCTGCACACGGACCACTAACTTCTGATCTATACTCGTGTCAGCGTCAGTTTTTTCAGGCAGTGTGGTATGAGTCATATTTTTAGTTTTTTGTTGAAATATCACTACATTATCGCTCAGAGCCTCGAAAATTAAAACGCCTTCTCGCTGTTTTAACACTTCTTTACCCTGCTCTACATGACTCAAACATTGTTTAAAATTATTGACTGTCACACCTATGTCCCACTTTGTCATTCTATGCGCTTCGATCTTTAAGCGCTAATCGCTATCTCTATAGAATTGAGACATTTCATTTACAAATAAGTTCAATATCTAAATAATAGCGGCCGTTAACTTATTGAATGAGTACCGATAATGTCTTCTTCCTATACCTATGATGTTCTAATAATTGGCAGCGGCGCCGCTGGACTAAGTGCTGCTCTCGGTTTGAATAAAGACTTATCTGTTGCAGTGATATCAAAGGCAGGTCTATCTAGCGGCTCGACACCTTGGGCGCAAGGCGGAATTGCAGCGGTGCTCAGCGAGAAAGATGATATCGAGTCTCATATCAGAGACACACTTAATGCAGGTGCTGGTTTATGTCACGAAGACGCAGTCAGGCAGACTGTAGAAAACGGCAGACAGAGTGTCTCCTGGTTAGTTGATCAGGGTGTTGACTTTACCAAGATGGACAACGCTGAAGAAGACACTTATCACCTAACCAAAGAAGGTGGTCACAGTCACCGCCGCGTGATTCACGCGGACGATGCGACTGGCTTGGCAATCTCTACAGCACTTTGTTCGCAGGCAGAGTTAGCAGAAAATATCGATATTTTTGAAAACAGGGTTGCGGTCGACCTTATCACACACAAAAAGCTTTTCTTACCTGGCAATCGCTGCGTCGGGGCTTATGTACTTAACCAGTCCAGCGATCATGTCGAGCTATTCAAAGCACGATTCGTCGTACTGGCAACTGGCGGCGCAAGCAAAGCTTACCTATACACAAGCAACCCTGACGGCGCCAGCGGTGATGGCATTGCCATGGCCTGGCGTAGTGGTTGCCGCGTGGCCAATATGGAGTTCAACCAGTTTCACCCTACCTGCCTTTACCACCCACAAGCTAAGTCCTTTTTGATAACTGAAGCGGTACGTGGCGAAGGTGGAAAGTTGTTACTGCCAAATGGCGAACGATTTATGCATCGTTTTGATAAGCGAGAAGAATTAGCGCCGCGTGACATTGTCGCTCGAGCTATTGACCATGAAATGAAACGTATCGGTGCCGACCATCTTTATCTTGACATTAGCCACGAGCCAGATGATTTTATCAAGTCTCACTTCCCGATGATTTATGAGACTTGCTTGAAGTTTGGTATCGATATCTGCCACCAGGCAATTCCCATCGTCCCTGCTGCACATTATACCTGCGGAGGCATTATGGTGGACCACCGAAGCCGTACTGATGTTAATCAACTCTATGCAGTTGGCGAGGCGTCGTTCACGGGTTTACATGGCGCAAACCGAATGGCCAGCAACTCCCTGACTGAATGTATCGTTTATGGACAGGCAGCAGCCAATGATATCAATAGAAAGTCTGCAGATATTCCCGAGCCACCCGATGCCCCTTTATGGGATGAGTCCCAAGTAACCGATTCTGACGAGGATGTTGTAATTTCGCATAATTGGGATGAGTTAAGGCGCTTTATGTGGGATTACGTCGGCATTGTTCGAACGAATAAGCGGCTTCAGCGAGCAAAGCACCGTGTTGATCTTTTACATCAAGAGATACTTGATTATTACAGTAACTACAGCGTGACGAATGACCTGTTAGAACTAAGAAACCTTGTCACGGTTGCAGACCTGATCATTTGCTCCGCAATCCAGAGAAAAGAAAGCCGAGGCCTTCACTATACACTAGACTACCCGGAGCGACTCCCCAGTGCCAAGGATACGGTTTTAACCCCCACTAATTATTCCACCCGAGACTGGTAAACCGAACTAGAACTTTATATCGGCTTACTTAGTTTAGGAAACCTGCTCATCGTGTTTTGGAGCAAGCCACCGACGAATGGCCTGCTCTAACTTATCTTTTTCCACCGGTTTGCTCAAATAGTCATCCATACCGGCCTCTATACACTTCTCGATATCACCTGACATAGCATTAGCAGTAACAGCAATGATTGCGGGCTGCACAAGCCCTTGAATAGCCCTAATATTACGAGTAGCCTCTAGACCATCCATTCTTGGCATTTGCCAGTCCATCAAAATCAAATCGTAATGAGATTTTTGAACAGCCTCCAGTGCTTCAACACCATCGTTGGCGATATCAGCTTTCAGATTCAAATAGTCAAGCATTATCATCAATACCTGCTGATTAACCTTATTATCTTCGACGACTAATATTTTACTATGAGGCGCAAAGCCCAAGTCTTCACCATGTTGAACATTATCAAGCTTGATGTTATCGCTCTCATGACTTCCATCATGACAGGTAATTTCTGCTAATAATTCATCATACCTTAGTGGTTGAGACAAAAAGCTGATTCTAAAACGCCCTGAGAAAGAAGGATCTTTAATCTCACTGCATTCATCCTTATCAGTCATTAAAACAGTTTTATGGTTTTTAAGGGGGTCAGGCAGCTGGGATTCCATTGACTCGAGTTCATATAGCAAGGTGGAATCAACCGATACTGTTACCAAGGAATCAGGGCTTTCTTTAGCCAACACTGACAACCAGGATGAGACACTAACGAAGGTTTCAAATTCAATCTTTGCTGCTCTAAAATACTGTTCCAGCACACTGTTTTGGAAGTGATCCTTGCCTTCCAGCAATAGAACTTTAGTCGGCAATGCAGTTTTTCTTTGAGCGTCATGTAGTACTACATTTTTGTCTTGCTGGCATTGCAGTTTGAGTTTGAAAATAAACGTTGTGCCAATACCTTCTTCACTTCTAAAGTCTACGCTACCACCCATCAACTCAGCCAAGTGCTTACAAATAGTCAACCCTAAGCCCGTACCGCCATACTTTCCAGTTGTCGAAGAGTCACCTTGAACGAAAGGAGTAAACAGCTTACTTTGCGCAGTTTTTGATAGCCCTATACCGGTATCTCGAACTTCCACAATTAGCTGGGTATTGTTGTCATTCTGGTAAGCCGATTCCAACCACAATTCAACTCGCCCGGAACTGGTAAACTTGACCGCATTTGCAGCAAGATTCAGAATAACCTGTCGTATTCTATTCGGGTCGCCTTTGACCCAGCGATTGATATCTGGAGATAGATAATAAATAAATTCCAAACGCTTTTCTTGTGCCTGAAAATTGATTAGATCTGCACAGTCATCAACTACCTGACGCAAATCGAAAGGAATGCTTTCTAGATCTAACTGATTCGCCTCGATCTTAGAAAAGTCCATTATATCGTTAATTAAGGACAATAAAGCCTGAGCTGAAGAGTTGATAACATTTACAAACTTATCCTGCTCAGCATCGAGTTTGGTTTTCTTTAACACATCCGACAAACCAATGATGGCATTCATTGGCGTTCGAATATCATGACTCATGGATGCGAGAAAAATATTTTTACTTCTGTTAGCGCTTTCAGCAACTTCTCTGGCGTCATCCAACTGTGAGTTTCGCTGCTTAAGCTCATCTAAGGTTTCACTCAGCTGAGAGGTACGAATATTAAACCAGCTCGCTAACTGGGAAAGTTCGCTACTGCTAGGTATTTTCAGACGCGTTACGTAATCTTCACGGCTAACAAGCTTTCTCACCTGCTGGGTCAGCTTATTAATAGGCTCCATGAAGACCAGGTTGAAGAAGATAATATAAGAGAGAGCACTGAAAACTAACAGTACTAAGAGATTGCTTAATAGGCCGTCAGATATTTCATCTACTACCGCAATACTATACCGGGCAGGCATAGATAGTACGACCTTCCAGCCAATATTGGGAAGGCTCAAGACTCTGATTGATGAAGCCTCTAATAGAATAGGGTCATCTTTCAAGATTAGTGGTTTATTTGTTGAGGCTTCAAACCGCAAACCTAACAAGAAAGCGGCTATCGTAGAGCCTTCTTCAACTTCAACCTGATAAGATTCTTCAGCCAGCACCTCTGCTAAGCGTTTAACTTCAGCACTGAATTTATCATCACCTGCCCCATTACTGAGCGAAGTACTTACCGTTTTAAGGTAACTTTCTATT
>NZ_LWGE01001284.1:0-4322 GCF_001635315.1 Oleiphilus sp. HI0123 | reverse complement strand
ACAGTGAAATTGAATTTCGCTTGTCCATATCGTCCGCTTAGGTAAAGTTTATACATAGTATATGTATCATTTAGCTAGTTTTCGTCCTATTTTGTCAAACCATATTCTGATTTGCTATTGCCCGGCGCACAGTCTTCGATCAAACTTTTAGTTTTTCTTATAGGTAAATTCAATGGACATTAAAGGTACACCCGCAATTGTAACTGACGGTGCATCAGGTCTTGGAAAAGGCACTGCACTCTATCTTGCAAGTTACGGCGCCAAGGTCGCGATTCTTGACTTACAAATCGAAAAAGCGCAAACCCTTGCTGAAGAAATAGGTGGCATTGCAATTGAATGCGATGTAACAAGTGCTGAAAGCGTTGAAGCAGCTATCAATAAAGCACGCGAAACTCACGGGCCCTGCGGTATAGCTGTTAACTGCGCCGGCATTGGCAGTCCAGGACGTATTCTTGGGCGTGACGGCCCAATGTCTTTAGACTTTTTTAATACCGTAATTCAAGTAAACCTTGTTGGCTCATTTAATGTACTAAGGCTGGCGGCAGCAGACATGCAAAGCCGAGAAGAAAACGCAGACGGTGAGCGAGGCGTAATCATTTCAACAGCCTCAGTAGCGGCTTATGAAGGTCAAATTGGTCAAGCTGCCTATTCTGCCTCGAAGGGAGGGATCGTATCAATGACCCTTCCCGCTGCACGTGAGCTCGCAAAGTTTGGCATTCGCGTATTAGCGATCGCACCCGGCCTCTTCCTAACGCCTATGATGGAATCATTTTCTCAAGAAGTACAAGACAGCCTTGCTGCAACATTACCCTTTCCATCTAGACTAGGTAAACCCGATGAGTTTGGTAGGCTAGTGCGTGATATTGTTGAGAACCCAATACTTAACGGTGAAGTGATACGTATTGATTCCGCTGTCCGTTTGGCAGCAAAATAATACCAAGCGCGGCATTTTGGGAACATCATAAAGTCGCTACACGTGACCTAGCTGCTAAATAGTCCGCTATTATACAAACACTAACTCACTAAAAGAGGAACCCATATGGACTTATCACTGAACGAGGAGCAAATTATGATTCAGAGTATGGCACGTAAATTTGCCAGCTCTGAACTGATGCCTATCGCCGATAAGCTTGATATGGGGGAGGCACAGGAAACCTTTGTTAAGAATCTAAAGAAACTGGCTCAGCTCGGTTTTATGGGGCTCAATATCTCGAGTGAATACGGCGGTACCAATGCCGGTACCGTTTCCTTTAGTTTGGCCATCACTGAAATAGCCAAGGCTTGCGCTTCGACAGCAGTTACAACATCGGTAACAAACATGGTTGCTGAGGTTATCCAGGCGGTTGGCAGCACACAACAGAAACATTCTTATCTACCAAAACTTTGCTCTGGTGAATATTCTGCCGGAGCATTCTGCTTGACTGAGTCTCAGGCCGGTTCGGACCCTTCATCAATGAAATGTTCCGCTACTAAAACAGCTTCGGGCTGGGCGCTAAATGGCAGCAAGCAATTCATTACCAGCGCAGAATATGCTGGCGTATTTGTTGTCTGGGCTCTGACGGATAAGAGTGCGGCAAAAGGAAAAGGCATTTCTTGTTTCCTTGTCGAGGCGGGGACTCCCGGCCTAATAATAGGAAAACCCGAACAAAAGATGGGACAAAAAGCCTCTTCTACTTGTCAGCTTAGTTTCGATAACTGCAACATTGATGACAGTGCACTTTTGGGTGATCTAAACAAAGGCTATCGTGTCGCCGTTGGCGAACTGGCCGGCGGCAGAATAGGCGTCGGCTCATTAGCACTTGGTATTGCTCAGGCAGCCATCGACTATGCAACGATATACACAAAAGAACGTGAGCAATTTGGCAAGGCAATCGCGAACTTTCAAGGTATCCAGTGGATGTTAGCGGACACCTACACAGAACTAGAAGCTGCACGTTTGCTCCTTATGAGCGCGGCCTACACAAAAGATTCTGGCGCGCCGTTTTCAAAACAGGCATCAATGGCCAAGCTATTTTCAACAGAAGCCGCCAACAAAGCTTGTTATACAGCACTGCAGTTGTTAGGAGGCAATGGCTATATTAAAGATTATCCTATAGAGCGTCTTACTCGTGATGCACGCGTAACAACAATCTACGAAGGTTCCAGTGAAATACAGCGCATTATTATTGCTAAACAAATACTCAGTGAAGCATAGCTTAATCAGCCTTGCAGATAAGGGGCCAACTTAGAACGGAATTCCGCCTTAACCCCCATACTTTTGAGTATCCAGTACTGACCACTTATCATCCGGTCAATATATAAGCTTTCAACCGGCGGGCTAAAGTGCGACATATGTTTAAAGAACAAATGAGTTTGTTTGGCCGCTTCGATATGCAAAGAAGCAGATTCATAGTCATAGTCGTCATTTGTCAGAAAGGGCTCAAATAAAATATTCCGCCAAACTTTGTAGTAGTCTGAACCTGGTGAAGGTTTACTCTCGACCCGCGCACCTAATCTAATAAGCGCATCATCTAGCGCATCATAATCTTCCGCCAAACTAGCAACAATCGCATCTTTATAGGCTGCTAAAACTTCATGCTTAAGCGTTTTAATACAACCAAAATCATAAACAATAACTGAACCGTCTTTTCGAAAAGCAAAATTACCGGGGTGCGGGTCGCCATGAATCTGTTTGAAGTCAAATAGCTGCTCAGCCATAACTTCAAATAGTCTTTCGCCGAGTTGATTGATCTGATCCTGAGTATACTGCTCACGCTTTAGTGCTTGTATATCGTCTCCTGGTAGGTATTCCATCGTTAGAATATGCCTATTTGATAAGTCTTCGATAACCGATGGAATGAGTATCTTTGGATGCTTATCATGAAAACTTTGAAACATCGCAATATTTGCAGCCTCATTATTATAATCGAGCTCCTCATGTAAACGATCCCTAATCTCGGCAAATAGAGCGTCAACACTTTCTTTTGGCATCTTCAGCAAGCCACCTAGCTTAAGCGCTAACCTCAACTGCTTTAAATCAGAGTCGCATGACTCAGCAACCCCTGGATACTGAACTTTGACGACAACTTCTTGCCCTTGCTTAGTACAGGCACGATGAACCTGCCCAATTGAAGCAGCGGCATGCGGCTCTTCATCAAAACGACTGTAAAGCTCATCCAAAGGCGCGCCTAACTGGAGCTCAATCTGAGCCTTAATTATACTAAATTCAACTGGGGGCGCTTCTTTCTGGAGTTTTACTAATGCTTCTGAAAACTCTTTGGGCAATAAATCTTGAGTTTGTGATGCGATCTGTCCGATTTTCATCACAGCCCCCTTAAGCTCACCTAAAGTATCGACGACATCACCAGCCATTTTAGAATAGGTTTCGCGTTTACTTAAGGCAGCATTATCATCAGATTTAAAAACCGACTTGACCCGGTCAGAGGCATAACGACCGGCTACAGAGGCTGTCATTCCAGCTAATTTGATAAAACGTCCTTTCCGGGAACTAATTGTTTTTTTGGGCATAGTTTATATCGAGAAGCATTAAAGGGTGATTTTGACAAACAGCTGTCATTTAACGATTACGTTAATCTATTTAACACTTAAATTGAGGTACTCTGCAACAAAGGGGGGCTTAGTTGGGACTGAATAACGGCGCTTTAGTCCTAGAATTTACTTTAACAAAGTGAAATAAGTGGTAATTACGCCCAAACTAAGCCCTTTGGACGATTCAACTACGCCCCCCTCGCCTGTATTATTCCATCATCGGTAAACAGGAAGAAGAGCACTCAGGCCGCTAACTTCTTCCTGTTTGCAGCTATCTAACGAGGTTCCTTAATTGGCATGTTAGAACTGATAATTTATTCTCCTTAAAAGGCACTTAGTATTTTCGGCTACTAGTGCCTTTTTTTTATGCCTGAATAAGTAGTCTCACTTTATAAACACTAGCTCACTCCTTTCCCTCATCGCTTACCTTGCCAAACGACCTAGTTTGGGCGAAAAGGGAATGGGATATTTATGGTGGTTTGCATTACATTCTCAACACCAAAGTCAGCTAAATACATTCGTTTAACAATTTTATTCTCGAGAACAGGGTGATTAAGCTCGGAACTTACGATACGGCAGAAAGAAACCTCCCCGCTTGGTTCGATTATCACTTCCAGCATTAACAAGCCCTCAAGAAAAGGGTCTTTTCGCAATTCCCGAACGTATAATTTGTTAAAGGCTGACTTTAAGGACTCGGCGACGAGACGAATATTTTCTTCGCTACGCGAAAGCATACCCGAAGCTGCTTCTTCTTCAGCAAGAGCTAAAGATATCTCATCTTCTGTTGCATCTAG
>NZ_LWGE01001283.1:0-7306 GCF_001635315.1 Oleiphilus sp. HI0123 | reverse complement strand
AACTAGAGCCTCAACCTCCAAANTTNTGANNCAATTCGCTGAATCTCTTTGTTTGTCGGAATAACGACAACATCCAAACCATAAATTTGCTGAAACTCGAATGCTTCGGTATCCGCCGTACCCGTCATACCAGCCAGTTTCGAATAAATTCGGAAGAAGTTCTGGAAGGTGGTTGAAGCCAAAGTCTGGCTTTCAGCCTGAATTGCAACATTCTCTTTAGCTTCTATCGCCTGGTGCAAACCTTCGCCCCAACGACGACCAGCCATGGTTCGGCCGGTATGTTCATCGATAATAACAATTTGCTTATTCTGAACGATATAATCGACATCTTTCACATATAGGTAATGCGCACGCAAAGCGGCATAGACGTGGTGCAGTATGTTCAGGTTAGTCGCAGCGTAAAGGCTATCGCCCTCTTCCAGCACGCCATGCTCAATTAAGAGTCCTTCAAGATAGGTATGACCCGCTTCAGTCAAATCGACATTTTTCGATTTTTCATCAATTGTGAAGTGACCGTCATCAATAGGCTTATCGTCTTCACCTACCTCCGCTTTCTTCAGCATCGGTACCAAAGCATTAATCTGCTTATAACGCTTGGAACTGTCCTCAACTGCGCCAGATATAACCAAAGGCGTACGCGCTTCATCAATCAGGATCGAATCAACTTCATCGACAATCGCAAAGTTCAGACCACGCTGATACTTACCTTCAAGATTGAAGGCCATATTGTCACGCAAGTAATCGAAACCAAACTCGTTATTAGTACCATAGGTGATGTCTGACTGGTAAGCTGCTCTCTTTTCATCTGGCTGCTGGCCACCATAGACAACACCAACACTTAAGCCCAAAAAGTTATAGAGTGGCTCCATCCATTTGGAGTCACGCTTTGCAAGGTAGTCGTTCACGGTCACAACGTGCACACCCTTACCTTCCAGAGCATTAAGGTATACAGCCAAGGTTGCTACCAGCGTTTTACCTTCACCAGTTCTCATCTCTGAGATGCGACCTTCGTGCAGCGTCATACCACCAATCAACTGAACATCGAAGTGACGCATAGATAAGACACGCTTACCAGCCTCACGACACACAGCAAAAGCTTCAGGCAAAATCTGATCCAGGCTCTCACCCTCACCAACTCGCTTCTTAAACTCTGCACTTTTAGCTTTTAAGCTTTCATCATCTAGTTTGGAAAGATCCTCTTCCAAAGCGTTTATCTTCGTGACGACCTTTCTCATTCTCTTGAGTTCGCGCTTGTTCTTACTACCAAAAATCTTGGTCATTGCTGATGAAAACATAATGATCTTCTATATTCGTATCTTGTTAATTGAGAGCTCTGCAGACAGAGCGCTATTCTATAGAATGCGCCCGCACATTGATTTCTAATGGTCACGTTCGGCGTGATAAGCCAAAGATGAAACAGCGATCCCTGATTATTGTTGAAAAAATAAGTTCAAGTCTACAGTGAATTGAAACCAGGCTCAAAGGCTAAAATGGGTATGAGATGAAGTAATACAAGGGCAGAGAAGAGAAAAACAAAAGAAAAGTCGATAAATAGCGAAATGGGTCAGGTTTTTGGAGGTTGAGGCTCTAGTTAACTAAAGCTTTACCTTTAAATATTGTGAATACTCGATAAGGCTTCGGCGACAGCGAGTGAAGTCTTACTATGCTACCTGTGCGGTAGTAAATATAAACAGGCAATGCGCCCCATTCACCTAAAACTTCTAAGCTGCCTATGCGGCAGTGAACAGTAGTTTAACGCGAAAAAAATTAGCTACAACAATAAGTAAGGTTAATTTGGTCCAAAACATCAAAAAAACCACCTACGTTGTAACTTACTGATTTTATTAATTTGTTAAAGAGCAGAAAATTTTCGTATTTTCAATTAAAAACTAAGAATCAACCCAGTCTTCAACCCGCAAACCCACAACACGACAAAATTCACGAGTATTATTTGTCACAACAATACTTCCCGCCGCCATCGCATGACCTGCAATGGCTATATCGTTTGCTCCGATAGGTGTGCCCAGTTCACTCAATTGCTTTTTAACCAACGCAGAACAATCTACTGCTTTTTCATCCCAAGGGAGGATAGCATCAAGCCTAGTGATGAATTGATCAATCCACTGATTGACCTTTGGAGATGCTTTTCGACTAATTGCACCGTAGCGCATTTCAGAATAGGTAATTGCAGAAATAACAATCCAATGCTTTTCTGACACGGTTTGTAGCTTCTTAAGCACCACAACAGGGTGCTCTCGCATGATAAAGCTGCAGATACAGGTATCCAGCATATACGTTTGTTTCATTTAAAACCGTCCTTGGTCTTCAATCACATCTTCACGTTCAATCAGAAAATCGTCATCCGCTTTCTCAGTATCGGCTAAAGACAACCAGCTGGGCTTGGAAGGGCGAAGAATAATGGTATCGCCTTCCTTTACGATTTCCAGGTCACTCACTCCTTCATACTCCATGTCTTTAGGAAGACGAACCGCCTGATTCTTGCCATTCTTAAAGATAGATACGGTTCTCATAAGTACTCTCCTCTCGATAACAGCTACTGCTTAAGTATCAGGCTACACCCAGCACAAGCATATGTAAAGCATATGCCGATTTAAACCCGCCTAATTCGACGGGTTTAAAACCAGGGGACGGTTGCGTTTTTTGAGAGGCCAAACTGATTAAAGCTCCCTGAGACAGGCTCATTCATTACCGGGCCAAACTCAATAAAACGTCTGTGCTTTTCCCCATTAGAACCACCGACTAACTCAACATATGGGTTATCTAGGCTTTGGTTAAACATTTTGGCTTTATACTGCTTGATATTTCTGACTGGAGGCGCTATCAGTTGCAAGTGCGAGCTGACCCAGCCACCATCAAAAAAGCTAAGGTATTCTTCAAGCTCTCCGGAAGTAAAGCAAGGTTGAAATTGATCACTAGGACGATGGCATTTTTCATTGCTGTCATAGAGATCTAGGTTTTGAGGAACAGCGCTTCGGTATTCGGTGATCCATTTCTGAGCGCTAGTACGGGAGATACCGAATTGCTCTATCAGTTTCCGCGTCGTTAGCTTGCCTTCCCATTGCAATAACACTTCAATAAACTGAAACTTTACCCTTGCATCAACGCTGACGCCCATGATCAACACACCTATCTATATAAACTTAGTTAGCTCGGTGATACTAATACCGGGTTCCTGTAGCTAAGCACTACTAACGACGATGAATATACTTCTTGGGGTTAATGACTTTGCCGTTTTTGCGTACTTCATAGTGCACGTGAGGGCCGGTTGAGCGGCCGGTGCTGCCCATTGATGCGAGCACTTGGCCTTTGTCGACAATATCGCCTACTTTTGCTTTGAGTTCTTTACAGTGAGCATAGCGGGTTGTGAAGCCTCCACCATGGTTGACTTCAACTAAGTTACCGTAACCGTAGCGGTCACCTGAGTATGTAACGACGCCCGAGGCAACGGCGATGATGTCACTATCCTCCTTACCTGCGAAGTCTACTCCGGCATGCCAGGCACGCTTTCCTGAAAAAGGGTCTGTTCGGTAGCCATAGGCTGAGGACATCCATCCCCAGGTAATGGGGCGGCCGGCAATAAATAATTCTTCTTGGGTTTTGCGGCTAACAAACAGCGCGTCAATCACTTCTAGCTGCTGCTCACTGTCAGTAAGTTGTCGGTCAATCTGATCAAGACTTTCAACAATGCCTGGCAGCACGTAAGACTCGCCCAGCTTTGCATCGGTGGGGCCACCTAGCGCAGGGCTCGCACTGAAGTCAAATTCGCCATTCTTTAGCTTCGCTACTTCTGTCAGTCTTTGACCAAGCGCATCAAGGCGTAACAGTCTGGCCTGCATATCACCCATTCTTAAGGTTAGCGCATCAACCTTTTCCTGAGCTGCTCGCTTAATCCTGGTCACTTGTTTCTTTTGTGCGTTGATATCTTGCTGCCAACCAACAATTATTTCTTTATCTAAAGTCGACTCGGCTTCTCCGGCCACCCAGGTCTGTAGACGGTAGCCCGAAAACACTAGTACGGCCATGAGAAAAACAAATAGCGCACCAACAATGACGAGCTGCTTATTTCCTAACTGATAAGTTTTAGACTTTCCGTGGTTTCGACCAACAAAAATAATATTCATAGCTTTTCTTATATCGTTCTTTTAGCATATCCCTATTCCATGATGTCATTCCATGACTCAATTTGCGCTAGTTTGACCAAGCATCAAGCTCTTTGCAAGCGCTAGTCGCTTTGCTCTTGAGCCTTGTCACGCCGAACTTAGCAAAGCCAATTTAGCCTGTCACACTTTTAAGTTTATGAGACAACCAAAGCAGCAAAAGTTTGCCCCTAAAATCAGCTTGAAAAGACTGAGTGCGAAATCAAACAATCTTCAGTCTCTGATTAAACAGGCAGCCAGCCGAAAGTCGCTGGAAGTTCTGTTTGACGAAACCTTGCCAAGCGCTTTTAAAGGCAAGTTTCAAATAAACGCCTTTAGCCAAGGCAGGCTCACCCTCACCTGCTCGTCTGCAGCGCTCATGACCAAATTCCGTTTCTCTCAAGAGCAGGTGATATCTATGCTCAATGCAAAAATTCACCCAGAGAGAATAGAGCAGATCAAAATCAAAGTGCGACCCAAAGGGGCATTTTCAAACAAAGCACCCATTGATACGCCAAGTACACCTAAACACTTAAGCAAAAAAAATGCCCAGATTCTAAGAGAAGAAGCTGAGCATACTGATGATTTGAAACTAAAAAAGATTTTACTTCAGTTAGCCAGACATACTGATTAGCAGATTAGTATCAATATATCCGGCTCGCTGGTTTTCTCTTATGCAGCCACTTAAGCAGCTAACACTGGCTTCATATATGAAATTGGAGCTGTACTTGCGTCTTCGAAAGTATTCACTTCCCAAGCATCGGTTTCCTTGATGAGTTTTCGCAGCAACTTGTTGTTCAAGTCATGACCAGACTTGTAACCTTTAAACTCACCAATCAAGCTATTGCCCAATAAGTATAAGTCGCCGATAGCATCCAAAATTTTGTGTTTTACGAACTCATCGTCATAACGCAAACCATCTTCGTTCAAGACCTTGTAGTCATCAACAACAATTGCGTTATCGAAACTACCGCCTTGAGCTAGATTCATTGCTTGCAAACGTTCAAAGTCACGCATAAAACCAAAAGTCCGGGCACGGCTTACTTCTTTTACAAACGAGGTGCTCGAGAAATCAATCGCCGCATCTTGAGTACCCTGATGAAAAACAGGGTGATCAAAGTCAATTGAAAA
Organism: Oleiphilus sp. HI0123; assembly: GCF_001635315.1. NCBI lineage: Bacteria > Pseudomonadati > Pseudomonadota > Gammaproteobacteria > Oceanospirillales > Oleiphilaceae > Oleiphilus > Oleiphilus sp. HI0123. The sequence continues at coordinate 2,018 of NZ_LWGE01001283.1, read as the reverse complement.
GCCAACTTTGAAGCCATTAAAAGGCACAAACGTCGCTTTCTTACCGTCTTCTTCGATCGTCACTTCTTTGGTGATGCGAATAAACTTCTTAGCCGCTTCTTGCTCTTCAATTCCCGCAGACTGGATTAGAAAAACAAAAGGACCAGCACTACCATCCATAATGGGTACTTCTTCAGCACTTAACTCAACACGGCAGTTATCAATACCTAAACCAGCCATGGCTGAAAGCAAATGCTCTACAGTCGCTACTTTAACGCCGTCTTTAACAAGCGTTGTTGAAAGCAAAGTCTCACCTACGTTTTCCGCACGCGCTTCTATCTCCACAGCTGGAGACAAATCGGTACGACAAAACACAATCCCTGAGTCGATCGGTGCAGGCATAAGCGTTAAATACACCTTTTTACCTGAATGAAGACCCACTCCAGTGGCTCGAATTGTATTCTTTAATGTGCGCTGTTTAATCATATTTTGATTTCTATCAACCTTTATAAATTGCTGAACTGGTCAAAAAACAGGCGCATAATAACAGAATGCGCCGAATTTCCCAACTAAAACGATCAACTATTCATCAAGATGTAATATTAGGCGCGGATAATTAATCCGCTTGACGCCTCAAAAATGCTGGTATATCCAAGTAATCAACACTTGGAGCCGCATCAGTTTTGCTCGTATCAACCGCAGCATTACCTACGCGGTCAACGCTTGGACGACGGCGACTTACAGCTGGGCGCTCCAATTCACCGTAATCTAGCGTACCGTCCTTTTTAGTCGGCGTATTGTCAACAACCTTAACCGGCTTATCCATTGCAGCTGACAAACCTGTTGCAACAACTGTTACTTTTAGTTCATCTGTCATCTCAGGATCGATAACCGTACCTACAACAACTGTTGCTGAGTCTGAAGCAAATTCTTCTACAATATTACCCACTTCCGAGAACTCACCCAAGTTCAAGTCAACACCCGCAGTAATGTTAACCAAGATACCACGCGCACCCTGAAGGTTAATGTCTTCTAGCAGCGGGCTTCTAATCGCAGCCTCTGCAGCTTCCTTAGCTCGCTCTTCACCCGATGCTGAACCGGTACCCATCATAGCCATGCCCATTTCAGACATAACTGTTTTTACGTCTGCAAAGTCAACGTTGATCATACCTGGGCGGATAATTAGATCCGCAATACCTTGAACAGCCCCTTGAAGTACGTCATTCGCTGCACCAAATGCATCAAGCAAGGTCGTATTTTTACCTAAAACTGATAGCAGTTTTTCATTTGGAATCGTGATCAAGGAATCAACATTCTCAGCCAGTTCCTGCAAACCTGCTTCAGCGATTTTCATACGCTTGCCGCCTTCAAAAGGAAAAGGCTTAGTCACAACAGCAACCGTCAAAATACCTAATTCACGCGCTACTTCAGCCACAATCGGTGCTCCACCCGTACCTGTACCGCCGCCCATACCGGCAGTAATAAATACCATGTCAGCACCCTTTAGGGTTTCCGCAATGCGCTCTTTATCTTCTAAAGCCGCTTGACGTCCAATCTCAGGATTCGCGCCTGCACCAAGGCCTTTAGTAATTGTGCTACCCAATTGGATAACTGCTTTGTTTTCTAGATCTTTTAGAGCTTGTGAGTCTGTATTTGCACAAATAAACTCTACACCGTCTACATCGCCAGATAGCATGTGGCGCACTGCGTTACCACCGCCACCGCCGACACCAACGACTTTTATTACTGCGTTTTGTGAAACATTCTCTACGAGTTCAAACATCACTCTTTCTCCTAATATTATATTTTCAATCTGCTAGTTGCTGCTTTGTATTGTTGGTTTTTGTAGGCAATTTTTAGAAGTTGCCGGTAAACCATGTTTTTATTTTTTCCATAAAACTTTCGCCTCCCTCAGACCTCATCATCGGCTCACTATCCGTTGTCCTCTGCTTCAGTCCATACATCAATAAACCAACGCCCGTTGCATACATCGGATTATTGACGACATCCGCCAAACCAGATACACCCTGCGGGGATGC
>NZ_LWGE01001282.1:0-5629 GCF_001635315.1 Oleiphilus sp. HI0123 | reverse complement strand
TTCAGTACCTCCTTCAAGTATTGATTTTGACGGGCTACAAGAAGTCACAACGATTTTTGATAGAAAAGGTGTATTGGTTGCGGTGTTAACTGATTTTCCAAAATCTAAGTTTAATTATCTAAAGAGTGCGATCGGAGGCAAGTATCAGAAAGTGAGCGAGAAAATCCCGTTTGTTGGGAACAAGAGCGCTACTTATCGCGATGGTGAAACGGAAATCACCCTAGATGCGCCACACATGAGTTTTACGATGTCTATGAACTACATTCGTGATGATTTTATGCGTACTTTTAATTCACAGAGCGAAGCCGAAAGACGACGAAAGCAATCAAACGAGTCATCACAGCTATAAGGAGGCAGTTATGAAAAAAGTATCAAAGTATCTTTTGTATGCCTGGTCTGCTCTGATGGTATTCGCGGGTATTAACTTTTGGCTATCAACGATGGGAATCGTTTATGGCGGAGAGTTTACCTTGCAAGCGACTTTGGTTAAGGGAATGGGAATGACGATGGTATGGCTTGCGCTGTTCGGTTTGTGGTTTAGCTTATCTGCAAGGAACGTAGCTCAATAGGTTGCAGGATAAAAGTAATAACGAGCTTTTCTTAGGGCTCGTTGTTTCGTCCAAATAGATTAATGGGATATAGAAATGAAAATAAGAGAACTGTTGGCGCAGATGCAAAAGCTAGACTTGGAGAAAGAGATATATGTATTCGATGAACCGCAGAATACGTTAGATGGTTTGCCAGCATTAAGGCCGGTTAGCAGCTGCTGCTTGATAAACGAACGAGATATAAGTCGTGAAACTTATGAAGTAGCAACAAACAAAAAGGAGTTTGCAGTACTTAAGATGTCATACGCAAAGTCAAACCCATGTATAGCAATACCTGAGATAGGGACACAAGAACTTATTGTTCGTCTAGCTGATCGTTTGGAGGGGGAGCCGCGACAGTTATTCCTTACTCAGTCCTTTGGCTTGGATAGCTCAGAGATGAGTGAAGATGCAATCTACGCAATTTACCGAAAACTCAATCAAGACAACGTAGATGCAGGGAGTCGGAATGACGAGTTTGTGGTCCATGAAGCATTAGATCGAACCTATCAGATATTGGATCAGCTTCAAAGATCCCTGAGTGATAACCGGTTTGTTCAGAATAACGCGGAACTTAGGTCTTCATATGAAGCCTCTGTCGAAGGGCTCGCAGATCTTTATCAATTGATTGGAGCCAAGGCTTGCGACTGATTTGTGAGCTTTAGTTCTATCACAAATTCAAATTAACTATTGAAAAGGAAATTCATAAATGAAAAAAGCACTAATTGTATGCGTAATATCTTTAGGGCTGCTTGCTGGGTGTAAGCACGGAGCCGAGGTAAACCAAAGCAAGCTTTGTCACGCTTCCAGTGATGCAGAAGCTATGCAATGTAAAGCTGGTGAACTCATGTATTTCGCCCCAAATTTCTTTGGTAATGAACAGCTACCTTTGAATATTGCTGGAGCGTACTGTGACTTTAATCATCAGGTTATGCATACAACGGGCGGGGTGCTTTGTGTGCTTACTGATAAGCGACTGAGTTTAATTGGGGGGTAAAAAGCGATACGGAGAATGTCCCTCTATTGTCCCTGAGAAAGGTTGCTCTACATCCCTATTATAGAACTCATTAAGCAAATACTAATTAGGTTCTTAGGGGATGAATTTATTATGAAATACGAAGACTTTGATTTAAACCTGCTTGATTCGGATTATCTAATACTAGATGTTGAAGCAACGGGATTAGGAAATAACGATCAGATTATAGAACTATCGATTATTGATAAAAATGGCCAGGTTGTATTTGATAAATTAATAAAAGCGACCGTGCCAATAACTGATAGTGCATTTGCAGTTCATGGCATTTCAGAAGGTGAACTAGGGGATAAACCTTTGTGGAATGACGTGATGGAGGAAGTTTATGCGTTAATTAATGGAAGGATAGTATTTATGTATAACGCTCGCTTCGATGCAGAGATCTTGGTTAGAAGTTTTGAAACCTTTAATTATCCAATTCCAAGCTTTAGTGCTGTGTGCGTAGCAGAATGGTATGCAAATTACTTTGGCGCACGTGTTCGATACAGAGACAAAAAAGCTGCTCAATCGCTTGAAAATGCGGCAAAACAACAAGGTATTGAGCGCGTTGGTAATGCTCACCGAGCCTTATCTGACGCTAACTTAACATTTGATCTACTTACGATAGTAGCTGAACAGCAAAAGCTTTATATGTCATAACGTTGAGCTTGTGATGCGTTTTGAGATTTAGAGAGACAGAAACAATGCATGGTTCTCAAATTAGAACCAAAATTCTGAATGTTAATTATCAAGTTAATAAAATTAGCGGTGCAATATAAGGGCAAGCAATGGCAAATGTAGCTAAGAAAACCGAGCATGTTGGCTCCAAAAAAGCTAAAGGGGCTTACTGGGGAAGGAAGTACCTCGCTAAAAGCGAAAGCAACAAAAAAAGAAGGGCTGAAAATACCCTTTTGATTGCCGAGCAACTCGATCAGAAGTAAGGATGTAAGAAGTATTATGGATGAGAAAACAAACTTAATCGTTAGTGTTGATAATGCGAATGCTAAAGACATTACTGATAACGTTATATCAATTGATCAAGATGATGCTTATTTTTATGTGCAATTTGAAGGTAAAGACAGACAGTATAAGTATGCAAAGAAGAATAAGAACCTTGCCTATGAAAGAATCCTTAAAGAGTTCGATGTTTCTTACAAACTCGTATCGATAAAGGGTGCCAGGCCACGAAAATTCGTTTCAGCACAGCAGGCTGGGGAGTGGTATCGATTTGTTCCAGAAAAAGGCGCCAATGTAGTGGCGCTGAGGCGTGACGTCAGTTTCATAAAGGACAAAAGATCAGATGAACGAGTGAACAAACGTTTCGAATATCTCAAAAGGCTATCTCGTTGTTTCGAAATAAAGGAAGAGGGTAAAGAGCCTAATCAGTATCTCGAAAACTACTACAAAAATTTAGGCGGTGTCGAAACTGAATCTGCACTGGCTAAGTACCTGGCTGGTGAGCTTGGGCAACGGTTCGAATTACCCAAGAAGGTATTGTTTCCCTTTGGGCTTAATCCTTCGCAGAAAAGTGCTGTTGAAAATGCACTGACAAACCAGATTAGTGTGATTGAAGGCCCTCCAGGAACAGGTAAGACACAAACCATTCTAAATATTATTGCTAATGCAGTAAGTGAAGGGCAGACCGTAGGAGTAGTTTCCGGAAATAACTCAGCTACGGATAATGTCGCTGAAAAGCTTGAAGCTAACGGATTTGGCTTTCTTACAGCAGCGCTTGGTAATGATGGTAGAAAGACAGCATTCTTTTCGAAGGAATTTGTAGAGCCTCAAAAACAAGGCTGGGTAATAACGACTGATGTTCTTGCTGCTAAGGAGGCTCATTTTAAAATGATCTCCACAAAGCTGGAAGAGGTGCTCGTGCTGGAGAATGAACTAGCAGAAATCAAGCAAAAGAAACTGGATTTTGACCTAGAGAAACAGCATTTCGAGAGCAAATATCCCGATGCCAAAAATGTGTATGCAAAACTGACTTCCCGTAGGAAGTATACCGCAGCGGATATTTTAGCCTTCAAGCAGTCGCTTATATTTGGGAAAAAGAAAAGTAAGCTAGCACTTATTTGGTCTGCGATAAAAGTATATTTTAGATTCGGTATCTCTAACTTTAAGCAAGTATCACAATGCAGCGCGGAGCTAATTTCAGATCTAGAGAAAGACTACTTCGATACCAAAGTTATAGAACTAACAGAGAGTATTTCTTCGCTTGAGAAAAAGCTTGAAGGGATAGAAAGTAAGAGTTTAATGAAGAGCTCGAAAGAACTTTCTCTTGAGTTGTTTAAGCATTCAATTGCGCTAAATCGATATGGGCTAAATCCTGAAAAGTTTACTAAAGAAGATTATCGTAATGATTACGAAACGTTTCTTAAACAGCACCCACTCATATTAAGTGCTACCCATTCGCTCAGAGGGTGCGTGGATCGTGGGACACTTCTGGATTATCTAATAATTGATGAAGCCTCTCAGGTAGATCTGGTAACTGCTGCAATTTCGTTGTCATGCTGCAAACGTCTTGTGGTCGTGGGCGATCTAAAGCAAATATCCAATTTTGCATCAGAGGCCGCTCTTGACCAGAAAGCCGAAGTAGAAGATGAATATCCGGTTGAAGAGCATTATAACTTTTACGACAACAGCATAATGTCTTCGTTGCTCAAGACTTATGGCGATCGATTACCTAAAACGATGTTAAGAGAGCACTATAGGTGTCATCCAGCGATTATTGGGTTTTGTAATAAACAGTTCTACAACGATCAGCTGTTAATTATGACCGAAGAAGGTGAGAGGAAAGACCCGTTCCTGGTTTTTCCGCTTGTGGCCGGAAATCACGCAAGGAAGTTGTTTGATGAACCGGGGCTGTTTAGTGAAAGAGAGATCTCAGTTATTAAGGATGAGGTGCTGACTGAACCTCGATTAGCGACACAAGATTCAGATGAAATTGGGATAATCGCTCCTTATAGAAAGCATATTGAGCAAACTAGGAAGTGTTTAGATGATGAGAATATGGACACTGATACAGTCTTCAAATACCAAGGTCGTGAGAAACAAGTTATCGTGTTCTCAACGGTAGCTAACTCGATAAATGACTTTATTGATCGTGCTGATACCGTTAACGTTGCCGTGTCTAGAGCAGTTGACCAGTTTGTGTTAGTGACGGGGAATAAGATCTTTAACGATAATAACTCGAATATTGGAGCCTTGGTGCGTTATATCAATTATCAAACGATGGGCAAGGCGCTGATACCAAGTAAAAAGTCATCTGTTTTTGATATGCTCTATTCAGAACAAAGCGTGCAGCGTCGAGAGTTTTTAGCCCGACATAACAAAGTTTCCATTTACCATTCAGAAAATCTCATAGATGTTCTCTTGAGAGAGGTCTTATCCTTAGAGGCTTTCCAAGATTTAGATTATGTGCTTCATGTTCAGCTAAATGACATTGTAAAAGATACGTCAGAGCTAACTTATGAACAAAGTAAATTTGTGAAGAATCCTTGGTCGCATGTAGATTTCTTGATTTATTCGCGAATCGATAAGAGCCCTGTTTTGGCAATCGAGGTTGATGGCTTCGAGTTTCACGAAAATAATGCTGAACAGCGCGGGCGAGACACGTTGAAGAACCAGGTTCTGCAGAATATTGGATTAAGGTTGTTAAGGCTAAAAACCAATGAGTGTGACGAAAAGGAACGCATAGTCGCTGCACTTGAGCGAGCTGCCAAAAGGCAAACTGTTAGTGACTCCCAAGATAATAGTACCAATAGTAAAAACTCTGATTGGGAAAGGGTCAAACGCTACGCGGATGAAGTAGTTATGGACCTAGTAGATTATTTAGAGTCTCAGGCTTGTGTTGATGTTCCTACAGTGGGTTATGAGCTGTGTGATGGCAACGGGGAAATTTTATGTGAATCAGAGCTTGCTTGGGAGAGTTATAAAGTAGCGTTGTTAATCGACTACCAAATGGATGAGGGCGAAGAGTTATTCACAAAACAAGGTTGGACGGTTGTAAGTATTGATGAGAAACCTG
>NZ_LWGE01001281.1:0-11249 GCF_001635315.1 Oleiphilus sp. HI0123 | reverse complement strand
TCATAAGGATTGAGCAGTACCTTACTTTAAAAATAACAAAGGGCTCTGATATGAAATACGCACTCTATACATTCTTTTCATTCGTAATATATTTATTTAGCACCTCAGCTTTCTCGCTAGAGAAGAAGTCCATCTGCACTTGGGATCCGGTGGGTACCAATGGTCCTGTGATNACTTTCTATGCTGACCTCAAACCTAAAGCTATAGCCTGGGGTATCGACCTCGAATTCAAGGCTTACACTGACGAGAAGGTTGCTTCCAATGACTTCAAAGCAGGCATTTGTGATGCCGCACACTTGAGTGCAATTCTGTCCCGCGACTATGTACCCTTTGGAGGCTCTCTTGATGCGATTGGTGGAATCATGTCGGATCAGGGGCTGAATAAAATACTGGCAACCTTAGCCAGTCCAAAGGCAGGCACCTTGATGAGTAACGGCAAATATGAAATTGTCGCCTCATTTCCCGTTGGCTCCATGTATGTATTCGTCAATGATAAATCTATTAACACAGTGCCTGACTTCAGCGGTAAAAAAATATCGGTTTTGAATGGTGACCCGCAAGCCTTCAAACTCGCCTCCCTGGCCGGTGCTTCTCCCGTTTCCACCTCTCTGGCAACCTTCTCTGGCCAGTTTAACAATGGCAATATCGATATTCTGTTAATGCCGGCATTGGCTTACAACACATTCGAGCTATACCACGGTTTAGGAGAGCAAGGTGGCATCATTGATTACCGTTTGTTTTACGGCATGCTCCAAACGGTTATCAAGAAGGAAAACTTCGCTCCAGATTTTGGCAACAAAATGCGTAAATACATGGTCTCTCGTCTCACTCAAATCCATAAGATGGTAAAAGATGCAGAAGACGAAATTCCTGCCAAGTACTGGATCAAAACAAGTGATGCATCCAAGTCTGAATTTGATACCTTTAGCCGAGATATTCGTTTGGCCCTAAAAGAAGATAGTACCTTTAACCCTAAGGCGCTGCGACTACTATGGAAAATCCGTTGTGCTGAAGACCCTAGCCGCGCGGAGTGCAGTACGCCCGAATAGCCAACAAGTAACCCAAGCCTTTGAAAACTTATACGGGCGGTTGCCCCAAATCCAACCGCCTACATTGTTTACGTCATGCTGGCTTGATAAAGCACAATAATTAGTAAAATCAACGAGCTTAGCTGCCAAAAAAGTACGGGATTACGTTCCAACAACGGTGGCTTGGCTTTATTTACGTAGACTTTACTTGGATGATTCAGCTCATAAATAAACTCGGATACTTCACCATAGCGCTTTAAGGGGTCAATATGAACCGCCTTATTAATTGCGTAGTCAAACCAGCCAGGAACATCCCGCCCCTTATCGATGGATTGGTAGCCTAGCCGCCCTAGTGAACGCCGATCTTTAATCTTTGAAATATCATTGCCGTAAGGTAGTTCGCCACTTAACATCTTGTAGGTCATGACGCCTAGAGAGAACAGATCAGACTTGCTTGTTCCGCTTTCCCCCAAAAAGTATTCCGGTGCAGTGAATTGAGCTGTCCCCATAATGCCTTCGTTTTTACTGATCACCTCAGTAATTCCGGCTACTTTTGTTGCGCCAAAATCTATAATTTTTACCGTTCCCTGGCTATCAATCATGACATTATTTGGCCTTAAGTCCTGATGCACCATCTCTTGTCGATGAAAGGCCTGAAGCCCCTTAGCAATTTGAGTAACGATCTCTCGCACTGTTTTGATGTCCGGTTTAGGGTTATCCAGCATCCATTGTGCAAGCGTCTGCCCTTCAATATATTCGTACACTAAATAAATAAAATTACGCTTTCTATCAGGTTCAATTGCTTTCAAAACATGAGCATTGCTCACCCTTTTTGCAATCCACTCTTCCATCAAGAAGCTTTCCAAGTAATCCGGGTTATTTCTCATTTCTGTGGAAGGTGTTTTTATCACCACCTTCTTTTTTGTTTGTTGGTCTTCTGCTAGAAATACATGGCTACGACTACTGATATAGATATCACGTAGAATCATGTATCCATCAAACTCTTTACGAGCCTCTAATCTGGGGGCAGGAGGCAGCTGAGTAAGCTGCTGTTGTAACTCACTTAACTCTCGCGCCGGTAAACTATCGATGCTCACGATCTGCAAAGTTAAATTGTCATCGCTGCCCGCTGCCAGGGCTTCATTAACCAACTCTTTTGCCAAACTATCTGGTACTTTCCCTGTCTCCTCAAAAGCTCTCGTAATCGTATTCGCCAAATGCTTTTCAGTAAGAAACTCATACACCCCGTCAGTAGCAAGAATAAAGATATCTCCCTCACTTAGAGGAAGCGCTCGATAGTCCATTTCCAAAGTGTCATGAACGCCCAATGCGCGGGTCAGGTAACTCGTTTCTGCATCAACGACATGTCGATGATCCTTGGTTAGTTGCTCAAGGTTATTGTCAGCAAGCCTGTAGATACGTGAATCACCAGAGTGAAAGCAATAAGCAGTGTTCGACTTAATAACAAGCGAACTAAAGGTACAGATATAGCCTTTGTCTTTATTAAAGCGATGCGGGCTATTTTGGGTCTGCGCGAACAGCCAGGAGTTAGCTGCTTTAAGAACCCGTTGAGCAGAGGTCTTCACAGACCAGGAGTCTGATGTGCTGTAGTAGTCCTGTATAAAACCTTTAACCGCGGTTTCACTCGCAATCTGGCTTACATTGCTGCTACTAATACCGTCAGCCAAAGCGACCACCAGCCCTTTGGACGCGAGCAAAGGCTCTTCCGGGGCATAGGCTGCATGGAAGTCCTGATTCAGGTCTTTCTTTCCTGCAGTTGAATACTGACTAACAGATACTTTAAGTTGCTTAGACATAAAAAACCCCGCCATTTCTGGCGGGGCTCCTATTATATTATTTTAGTATTAAGCGACCTTACGCTCTGGATTAGTCCTAACATGCGTCCAGTATAGTGGCAGACCTACTAGTAAGAAGCCGCCAGCAAGGTTACCCAAAGCTGTTGGGATTTCGTTCCATACGAAGTACTCGTATAAACCAAAGTCACCGCCCATGATCATAGAGAATGGGAATAGGAACATGTTTACAATAGAGTGTTCAAAGCCCATAAAGAAGAAGAGCATTACCGGCATCCACATTGCAATGATCTTACTCGTTGCAGAGGTTGAAATCATTGCACCGACAACACCCATCGATACCATCCAGTTACACAGCATGCCACGAATAAATATCGTGAACCAGCCATCAGCACCATGCGCTTGATAACCCAGTGTTCTTGACTCACCAATGGTGCTCACTTTAGCTGCCAAGGCACCGCCGTCAGTGTTGTAACCATAAGTTAGAATAAACGAAGCAAAGAAAGCTGTGGTCAGTGCGCCACCAAAGTTACCAAGGAAAACCAAGCCCCAGTTTCTCAACATTTGCGGCACGGTACAGCCATTACGTTTATCAAGTATTGATAGCGGCACTAGCGTGAACACACCGGTTAACAAATCGAACTTCATCAAATAGAGCATGATAAAGCCGACAGGGAATAAAAGTGAGCCAACTAATAAACTGCCTGTTTTCACAATAACAGTAATAGCAAAGAATGCGGCGAGCCCTAGAATTGCACCCGCCATGAATGCACGTACTAACGTATCTTTGGTGGACATGAAAATTTTCTGTTCACCTGAATCAACCATTTTGGTGGCGAATTCACTCGGTTCGATATAGGCCATAATTAATCTCTCTTAGATTAGGTTTAAAAATTTACATAATCTGAGAGAGCATAGCTCGGGCCGTTTTTAGACTTCACATTAAATAACAATTACTTATATTCGTAATCACTGAAATCTATATACCTATAAGTGAATAAGTTAGGCTCACTTATAGAGAGCAAAACATGGCTTTGTTTAGTTTTGGTGCGATAGTTGACGCTGAAGCGAGATCTCACTTACTTTCTGATTTCCACATATTTCAGCCGATGCAAACCCTTTTCATCCAGCTCCAGTATAAAGCTAACCTTATCACCCGCCTTGAATGGCTCAAGTGACAAAGACTCACTAACTCTGAAAGTCATCAACATAGGGGCCCAATTGAGTTCGGGAATCGGCCCATGTTTGATATTCACTAAGCCCTCCTCTGCAGCAACTTGGGTAATCAAACCATAAGCTGAAACTTCCTGAATCGTTTCTCCCATTATTCCTTCTGTCGTGCCATGGCCATTATTGATTGGTTTAAGCGGTGTACTGCAGGCCGAAAGCAAGGTGATCATGCTAAGCAAGACTAATAGGCGCATAAGTGTCATCTCCGAATTTAAAGTAGCTAATTTTAGCACTATAGCCTTTAGCATCGTCCAGAGGTAGCATGTATTGGTCTATTGGCTACATAGCTTTCAATCGAGTCTGACCCCCTTGAAAAAAGATGATTAAGAAACTTAAGTTTCAGCGCCTTTTGGCGATGATTTATATCGGTGCAGCACTGGGAATCATACATTTCTGGTGGCAGTTCTTTAACGGCTCGCTCTTTTCTATCGAAGAGCTAAGAGCACTGATGCCACATTTTGAAGGCTATTACTTGTGGGAAAGAAGCTTTGTGCTGCCTGATTTAATTCTGGCCTTTGGTATGCTAGTTTCTGCCCTGCCTTTGTGGTGCAACCAATGGATGCAAAAGGGCCGAGTACTCGCAGCAGCCTGCGCCGGTGCGGCACTGTTCCTGGGGTTACTGGATTTGAGTTATGGTTTTTCGAGTGGTCTCTACCGCTTAGACCACCGTTTTGCAGGTGTCGTATTAGAAGCCGGCTTATCGATCACGGCAGTTGGCCTCTTAGGTCTAATCATTTTACTTTTTAGCCCCCAACAAGCTCGACCAGATTAAGCATCTGCTTCTAGCGACTCCTTCAGTAGTATCGTCTTCAATATATCGGGGTGGGTAACGATCCCGACAATCTGTTGATTCTCGAATACCGCTATCGCGTCCAAGCCATACTCCAACAAAGCTGGTGCTAAGTCTTCTACCTGAGTTTCTGGGTGGGTTGATAACAACGATTCGTGACAGAAGGCGTTTAGCGAGCTTTTCTGCATTTCCTCGAGGTTACCACCCTGTGGGCTCATTAGAAAAGGGACGATCTTTTTATCAGATAGCATTCCGCAATATTTCTGTTCCTCATCAAGAATGACCAGGTGATGTATTTCATACTTCTGCATAATACGCCAGGCATCTTCGAGCGTCTTATCTTTGCTGATACTCAGTACCGGCGAGCTCATAATATTCTTCACTCTCCCCAAAGGGCTTCGGGCGGGCTTAACTTCTTGGTAGGCAGAAATCGCTTTCTGCTGGCTTGCACTCGGCTCCAGGGGTTTCTGCTTTGACTTTTGACGATGATCTTTAAAATCTTCGGGGTCGGTTTCAGCTTTAGAATGAACTTTCTGTATTTCAGTCAGTTCATCCGTTGGAGGAATATCACGCACCCTAAACTTACGGTCTAGTGGTGTAACGAGCCCTGTCCTTACATCGTGTACAAAAAATACGGCCATGCTGTCATGTCACCTTCATATTGGAATTCTAAGCTTATATGAATATAAATCGGCCGTTGACCTACATCAATGAGCTTTTTTTTGTAGCGCGCTATTCTGGCGTTGACTTGTAGCATAGTAGGAGTAGTGAAAATGTCTTCACATCATGAGCAAATTGAGAAATTTGCAAAGAAATTAGAAGAATGGGATTACAAAATCGACCGCATGGAGCACAGGGTAAAGGACTTGCCTGACGAGCTACGATCAATCGCACAAAATAAATATCAAAAACTGCTAGATTATCGTTCAGGACTGAAAGAAAAAGAGGAACAGCTTGTCGCGTCCTCAGAGCATGCAGTGCATGAAATTGAGAAATCCGTCGAAGAGGTCTGGGATACATTCGGACTATTATTCAAAGACGTAGAGATGGAAGTCGAAGTCGAAGGCACCTGAGCTGGTCAGAAGGTTCCAAAAAGTACGCTAGTTAGTTGAGTAAGCCGTAATACATTGTTCATTGTGTATTGCGGCTTTTTGCTTTCTGTTATACGTTTTTGATCATATTCGATGACAGGTTTGCTTCACAATACTCGCCCTGCCTGAATGTGACTCACCGCGGACTAGCGCGGAAAGCTGCCCCCATTCTTGCTAATCCATTCCTGAGAGGCCTGATTCCAGGTCACTCGCTTACCCAACTGTTCCTGCAAGTCTTTTCGATACTCGGCAATATGACATACCTGTTCGATCATACGAACTTTAAAGGCGTCATCATTGTCGAGAAACTCTACGCCCAGCTCGTATGGGCTGCCTTGCTTGTCACTTTGCTCTCGGCACCAACGAATAATTGCATTGACCTTAAATACCGGCTTAACCGAAGGTATTTTCAGCTTCACCACAGTATCTTTGAAAAATGAAACATTGGAATCAAAAGACAGACCACCCTGGCTGATATTATTAATCTCCAGATTGAGCTGCTCGCGCGTACTCAAAGGCGTAACCTGTATACCAACCTTGGACGGGTGGCGAATATAAGCTCGTGGTGCGGGTGTATTCATCGCTGCGGTACATCTCTTAGGCTAAGTACAAAATGCTAGCTGCTAACAATATGGATCGAAGTGAGACTTTTGTCACTTTTTTATAAGATGAAAAAGATTAATTTTTTGGAAGGTACACGGCCACCCAAGAAAAGGCTATAAGCCGACAATCTATTAGTCGTTTTTGATCTCAGTTAAGGTGTTTTCTTCTTCCATTACAGCCCGTTCTGCTTTGGATATATAGCGAGGTTTATCATTCTTCTTAGGCGCCAGTTTGGCATTTGCCTTCTTAAGTTTTTTCTTGAGGATGGAGTTCAGCTTCTTTTTACGATTCATCAAATCTGGCCTTTAACGATAGATAGGGGGATTCTAGTCGTTAGGAAAGCTTGGTGGAAGCTTGGTGGAAGCTTATATACCCAAAACAATGGATTACCTCCTAAGCGGACGGGCGCTATTGGAGTAAGAGTATTTAGCTAAATACTGTCACATACTCTGCAGCACTTCTTACGGCAAATAGCAGCTCTGGTGGCAAGTCATCGAGATCCAGGCTATCCATCAGGTTTTTGATCTCAAGACCCAGATCAGTGTCACCCTCAATCACCAAGTCACGCTGGAAGAACAGCGTATCCGGGTCTTCTTTTTGGGCCGCGAGCAAAATAAAGCTACGCAAACTACCGCGAATACAAACGTCCGTCTGCGCATCCTTCTGCATTAATATCTCGTTTCGAGGACCACAACTAAAGAACCAATTGATATCCGCATCGCTAATCTCGATTTTTAGCCAACGCTGTTTAAGAAAATCCATGTCACCTTGATCCAAGGCTGACTTAAAGGCCGCTTTCAGCACTCTTTTTAGCACTAAACTTTGCAGGCCAAAAGGCATATGGCGAACAGGTTTGACCAAAGTCAAAGGTAATTTTGGAAGCAGAGTTCTCGGGCTCGACAATAGCATTGTAGCTTCGCTCCTTAAAACGAGATTAGCGAACAGATATTAAAGGAAACTATATCCCGGCAAGTTGGTACATAAAATACCCACCAATAGGGATAGTGACTAGCCGGGGGATTCTTCACAATGGTCAGACGTATTATTTCGAGTATTTCTTTATGGATTTGGTCTGTCCGGCTGGCAGTTTACCAGCCTTTAAAAAAGCGGTAGATAGTGGTGCCAGTGCCGTCTATGTAGGATTTAAAGACGAAACTAATGCACGTCACTTCTCAGGCTTAAACTTCAAAGAAGAAAAGGTCTCACAAGCCTTAGCTTATGCGCGATCCAAAGGCGTTAAGTTATATATCGCGGTGAATACCTATGCCCAGCCCGAAGGTTGGAGTAAATGGCAACGAGCCGTTGATGTAGCCGCCGATATTCAGGCCGATGCGCTAATTTGTGCTGATATGGGGGTGCTGGATTACGCCACCCAAAAGCACCCCAATCTAAACCTGCACTTGTCGGTTCAGGGCTCTGGCACAAATGCTGAGTCACTAAGTTTCTACAAGCGCAATTTCAATGTTCGCCGCGCTGTGCTGCCACGCGTCTTATCACTCAAGCAGGTGGCGCAAGTTGCTAAGAAGTCGCCTATCGAATTAGAAGTCTTTGCCTTTGGTTCCTTATGCATTATGGCTGAAGGGCGCTGCTATTTATCTTCATACCTAACCGACCAATCACCCAATACTTGCGGTGCCTGTTCGCCTGCAAGCTTTGTTCGCTGGGAAGAAACAGAAGACGGCCTGGAGTCACGTTTGAACAATGTGCTAATTGACCGTTATCAGGAAGATGAAAAAGCAGGTTACCCAACCTTGTGTAAAGGCCGATTTGAAGTGGAAGGCCGTCTCTACAATGCACTCGAAGAACCAACAAGCTTGAACACAATTGGCTTAATTCCTGACTTAACAGAGATCGGCATCAAGGCTGTAAAAATTGAGGGTCGACAACGCAGCCCGGCTTATGTTGAACAGGTTGTCTCGGTTTGGCGCAAAGCTTTAGACAGCTATCAGCGCGACCCGGATAACTTTAAAGTGAAACCCCAATGGAGCAAGCCACTCGATAAAGTCTCTGAAGGCTCGCAAACCACTTTGGGCGCTTATACGCGCGCCTGGCAATAAACCCCGCAGATTTAGGGAGTAATATGATGAAATTATCACTAGGCCCAAACCTGTTTTTTTGGCCAAAACAGCGCGTTTATGACTTCTACCAAGAGATGCTCGACAGCCCTGTCGATGTTATTTATTTAGGCGAGACGGTGTGTTCTAAGCGCCGAGAATTAAAAACTGCTGAATGGCTAGAGCTAGCCAAGGAACTATCGGAATCAGGTAAAGAAGTCGTAATTTCCAGTCTGGCGTTATTAATGGCAGATTCTGAATTAAGCACCTTAAAGAATATTTGTGAAAACGCCCCGGTTCAAGTTGAAGCGAACGATATCTCTGCAGTGCAATTACTATCGCGCAAAGGAGTACCCTTTGTCTGTGGTCCTAGCACCAATATCTACAATGCACGCACTTTATCGATTATGGTCAGAAACGGTGCTCGACGTTGGGTTATGCCGGTTGAGCTCTCGGGCCATTGCTTACAAACCATTCACGACGAGGCAAGTGATCTTGGTATCCGTGAGAAGATTGAAACCGAAGTCTTCAGCTATGGCCATCTTCCTCTCGCTTACTCCGCGCGGTGTTTTACCGCACGTTACCTGGACTTACCCAAGGATGATTGTCGCTTTAGCTGCATTCACTACCCGGAAGGGCTAGAAGTAAAGAGTCAGGAGCAACAGGCCCTATTTAATATTAACGGCATCCAAACGCAGTCTTCGTCGGTTTATAACCTGCTTGCACAGGTGCCTGAAATGAAAAAATTCGATGTTGATGTCTTGCGCTTAAGCCCTCGTGCTGAGGGTATGAGTGACATCATTCGTCGCTTCCGTGATGCGCTTGATGGCCAGTCGAGTGAAATTGCGCTGAGCGATCAGGATTGCAACGGTTATTGGTTTGGCAAGCCGGGTATGGATATGCAATCAAGTCAAATGGTTTAAGTTGTGAGTGTTGTGGCTGGAAGGCCTTATCTTTCATTTGGCCAGTATATGCAACAGCGCCATGGCGAGCATGTCCATAAGCTCTCTCTCAACGCTTCCTTTACTTGTCCTAATCGAGACGGTAGCAAAGGTATTGGTGGCTGCACCTTTTGTAATAACGCATCCTTCAGCCCCAACGCCAAAGCGCCAGACTCAATTGAGTCACAAATAGCACGCGGCAAAGCGGTGATCGCCAAGCGTACCGGAGCCAAGAAATTTCTTGGCTACTTTCAGGCCTATACCAACACCTATGATGAGGCCGAAAACCTAAAGCGCTTGTATGATCGTGCTTTAGCGGTCGACGACGTCATTGGCTTGTCGATAGGGACTCGCCCTGACTGTGTTCCCGATGAGGTGCTCGAACTGCTCTTGGCTTATCAGGAGCAAGGCTATGAAATATGGTTGGAATTAGGACTACAAAGCGCTAATGATGAGTCACTCCTGCGGGTCAACCGTGGTCATGGCTGGATGGAATATGAAGATACTTGTCGGCGTGCTCGCGATATGGGGATAAAAGTATGTACGCATTTAATAGTGGGGCTTCCTGGCGAAGCAGCCCTTGATAGCCTGAAGTCCTTAGATAAAGTCTTGGCACTGGGAACAGATGGAATCAAGTTCCATCCGCTTCATATTGTAAAAGGAACGCAGCTAGCACGAGAATGGAAGAAAGGTTTGTATGAACCTGTCGCTGAGCAAGCGTATATCGATACCGTGGTCAAAATGCTTGAGCGCCTTCCTAAAAACGTAATCGTTCACCGGCTAACCGGAACAGCCTCGCAAGACATTCTGCTTGCCCCACAGTGGTGTGGGAAGAAGTGGCAAATACTCAATGCCATCAATGATCGGCTCAGTTAATGTGAGTCAAGGTGTTCTAGCAAGCGCCTTGCGGCTTCCTTAAACTCGGTATCCGGAAAGTTCTCGTCAATATAGTGCAAGAATGCACGTGCTTTTTCCGGTGTCTTGGACTTCGAAAGAATAGTCTTAGCGGCTAGTAAATATAACTTCGCCAATTCCGGGCACGAGTCAAATCGTTGGTGCGCTTCACGTGCTAACCAAAGCACCAGTTTATACTCTTTCATCTGATAAAACGCTTCAGCCAGATCGAGGCTCAGTTGAATATCGTGCACCAGGAACTTCTCTTGCTCATTGCGCAGCATTTCAAACAACTCATAAGCTGCCAACTTCTGCCCCCGACCCAGTAAGAGTTCAAAAAACAAGTGACTATGCTGTTCCAGGCGAACCAGGTCTCGGCGCTCTAGCAATAGCGTATACAGCTGATGGACTCTCAAGTCAGACCGCTTTCCCTTGCCTTTCATACTGTTTTCCAAAAGAGACAAGGCTTTGGAAAAGTCACCATCTTTGATCGCGATATCTAAGTCAGCATTGATTCGTTGTGAGCTGTCAGTTGGCGTATTGTCTTGTTCGCTCTCAAGCGCTTTGACACTGCTCACCGATGAAAAGAATTCATAACGCTTTAAGACGTAACCCAAAACCGCAAACAGGGCTATAACAAAATATGCCGTCAGCAGCACACAAACCGGAGCAAAAGCAAAGGAGGGTAATACAGGGTGAAGCAAATCTGCGATCACCAATACGCTCAAATAGCTCATCGCAAAAAATGCAATCAAGCTGACATAAGATAAGTGCATCTTTTTAATAATGCTCATCCAACTAGGT